>CAWUOD010000212.1:0-6003 GCA_963923115.1 uncultured Singulisphaera sp. | reverse complement strand
CAGACCTCAACATTTCACTGTCGCGCGCTTTTTGCCCACCGTGCCCCGGGTGATAACCTTCTGGATATAGTCAGGCGCAAACGGAACCTTGCACGCCGTATCCCCCATGTCCACCGTAACCTTGCCAATCTCCTTGCCGACAACAATCGCCGCCTGGGTGAGATCCTTCACATAGGAACCAACCGCGATGACGAACCCGTTCATGGCGTAACGGACCGCGTCGGGTTCCTTGTGGATGGTCTTCTTCACCCGCTCCAATAGTTTTGCCAGTTCCTTGAGATCAAGGTCCTCATCGGGTGTGATCGAAACCAGTCCCCCCAGAATACTCCACCCAGCAAGGGCAAAATTCTCCTTTTTGGAGTCGATCCACTCCAGCGCGAGTTCATATCCATGGTCGCTTTCGGTCGCGACCCAGGCGACGGTGTACTGCAGAAGCGCCTTGCAGGTGGCTTTTTCCACCCAATGCTTCAGGTCTTTTTTGGTCATTTTTTTGTCGTCGGCGATCAGTCCCGCGAGGTACATCGCATCGTAAATGCCCGTGTCATAAAGATCCAAAGCCAGACGGTAATCCTTTTTGATACGCTTCTGGATCTTCTTCAACTCCTCGATCTTCACTCCAAAGAGGGGCTCGGGGATCCCATGCTTTTTGATGGTGTTTTTGTAGCTTTCCAGTCCAAGTGACTTGAGTTGGTCGACGATTTCCACGGCGGTCATGTTTTTGCCAACCTGTTGATATGGGAAAGGAAAAGCCCAGGATAGGATTTAGACTATTTCTTCCTCTGTTTGGATCCATTCCAGTTTGCCAGGACCTTGTTTGGCGGCCACGATTGTTGTGGAAATGTCTTTTAAATGGAGGGCGCAAGTATGTCGTTCGGATTTCCGGCCTATCACACCGAGCATGTTTCCCGCGCGCTACCGCCTTCGTTTCGAAATCTGTTGGACAAAAGTTTTCGTAAGCTCGGCTGGTTGGTGCAGGATGAAACCGATGACAACATGACCGCCTCAACGGGATATTCGCCGTCATCGTGGGGCGAGCATGTCAGTGTACGATTCGACAGCCTGGGCTACACGGTAACCAGCCGCTGTATTCTCGTCACCCAATGCTTTGACTGGGGCAGGAACAGATGGAATGTCCGGAGGCTGATCCAGGAGATCAACGAGCACATCCAAATCGCTCTGCCCCCCGGCCTGTCTACCCAGGCCTGGCTTTCCAGGAATGGTGGAGCCTGAATATCGGTCCTTACGGGAGGGTTTCGGCGGTGACGATCACCAGGATGGGCGGATTGCCCGCTCCAGATCCGGAAAACACCAGACTCTCGCCCGATTTCAGTTTCCCGGTGGTCTCCCATTGGTGTTTCGATTGGTCCTTGTAGAGAAAATCCCCCTTGCTTTCGAGCAGGATGATACCGTCCTGGAGCGTCGCCTGGGTATTCAGGTTGAGCTGCTCAACCCCCATGCGCTTGATCACTTCCCCCGAAGGGCTCCCGATCGAGATTTTTGCGTTTGTTCCCGAAACGAGGGTGACTTTTGGGGCGGTGATCATGACCGCTTTTTTGTTGCCCAGGACGGTTTCCAACAGATTGGCCTGTTCCTTCGCGGAGAGGAACTGAACCCCGAAATCCATTTGGCCTTTGGCGTTTGGAGTGTTGTCTCCGGTTTTTTTGAGAGCAGCCAGGGCGCTTCGATCCGGGCATTCAATCAATCGGTAGCTGAGACGGATGTTGTTCCCATCTTCCCTGGTTTCCGGCGCGCCGACCGGTGGCACCGCGGGTGACGCCACTTGGGGAACCACTTTGGTTTCCGGCGCTTGCGCCATGACCATCGGGGCAAAGAACCCTGTGGAAACAAGCCCCAAAGCCAGCAGCAAGGTTCTTCGTTTGCCTGACATTTTCCATTTCCCCGGAGCCCGCAATCACGCCTCATTTGCCGGCATACCCGCACGCGAACCCCTTGGTCAAGCGGGCTTTCCCCAGTCGCTCTTTTCACGCCTTCCCTCAGCGCCTCGGGCATCCCCCCAATTACCCCTTTCGTCACCGCCACGAGAAAACACAAAATCCCCGCATCTCTTTTGAACCATCCGGGCTTGCCACAGCGCAAGCTGTAGGTTAACAAAAGAATTGTCGCCGGATGTGAGCGGTTTCCTTTTTGGGAAGACCGGCCGTCCTCCGGAAGCGAAGCGACATAACAGGGGAAAAGTGTCCGGAAACTTTTCCAGGAAACCTCGGAGAGTCATCGTGAGCATTGTGCGGGTTGGATTGGGTGAGGAAAGGTCGTTCGCCGCGGGTTATGAGGCGATTTTCGGAGGTGGCAAGACCACCACCAAAACCGCTCCCAAGGCGGCTGAAAAGGCGGCCAAGAAGTCCGCAGCCAAGCCCGCTCCAGCCAGGAAGGCGACTGCAAAGACCGCCGTCAAAGCCGCTGCACCCAAAGCCGCGGCAAAGGTTGCCGTGAAGGAAGCGAAGAAACCCGCCGCCAAGGCCAAAAAGAAAAAGAAGTAAGCCCGTTTCGGCTGAAATCAGGCGCCTCCGGCAGACCCAAGGGTCATCCGGGGGCGTTTCGCATTTGGTGGGCCATCGGGACTTTACTCAACGCATTGAGTAAATCCCATGGATGCCTAACAACGACCCCAAACCGCCATCCTCGACCAGAGGCTTTCCGGGCCGAGGCGATTTCCTGACCCAGCCGCCGGAACAATTTCTGGAAAGTTCCTGAAACACCCGGTTTCCCTCCTGGCCGCCGTCACTTTTCTTTCCAGCCTACGCCTGACTTGCATCGCTTTCAGGGTGTGCCAAAAAGCTCCTCACGCACCCTTTCCCTCTCCCGGTCGATTTGTTCAGGTGTCGCGCCCAGACGGACAAGAACCGCCTCGGTCATCGCAAGGGCAACCTCGCCTTCCCCTGTGTAGACCTGATCGGCGCCACAATCGAGAAGGTCCTGTTGTTCACGCAGATAGGATGCCCGCACCAGCACGCCAATCTTTGGATTCTTCTCGCGCGCGATCCGTATGACCTCTTTTGCTCCGGAAAGATTCGAGGCGGAAAGGATGATCACATCCGCATCCCCGATACCGGCCGAGGTGAGCGTGTCGGGGCGCGAGGCGTCTCCATAAATCGCATTGGTCCCCTGGGACTTGAGGCGGATCACCGTTTCCATGTTCAGCTCGATGATGGTGGGAACAATGTCATTGTCCGCCAATAGCTTTCCCAATGTCCTTCCCACAGGTCCAAATCCGATGATGATTGCCCGGGGGAGCGGATCGGCTGTTTCGGGCGTGGTCTCATCGGTGGAGAATACCTTCTTCCCCTCCCATCCCAACCGGACAAGCAGATGCTCAAGCGGCGTTGCCATTCTCCTCATCAGGGGGTTAAGCGAGATCGAAAAGATGGATGCCGTCACAACCGCCTGGACCGCATCCTGGGACAGGACCTTCATCTCCCGCCCCATGAGCACAAGGATGAACGAAAATTCGCCGATCTGGCCAAGCGAAAGCGCAAGATTCGCCGCCGTTGCTGGTCGGCGTCCCAAAAGCAGCAATAAAACCAGCGATACCAGCGGCGTGCCCACCATCACCACGCCCAAGGCGAACAAAGGCAACACCGGCCTGGACACCATTCCCACCGGATCAAGCATCATGCCTATCGAAACAAAAAAGAGCACGGCGAACGCGTCACGCATGGGAAGGGCCTCGGTCGCCGCCCGAATACTAAAATCCGATCGCCCCACGACCATGCCCGCCAAAAACGCGCCAAGCGCCATCGACACACCAAATAGTTGCGCCGACAGGACGGCGATGCCCAACGCAATCACCAACACTGTCAAAGTGAACAGTTCCCGCGATCGGGTCTTCGCGACATTGAACAAAACAGCCGGGATGAACCGACCACCCAAAACAAACAACGCCGCCACCAAAACCGCAATCTTGACAAGCGTCACAACCAACAAAAACAAAAGCCGGGATGGATCAAAATCCTTTTGACCAATCAACTGGGGCAGTAGCACAAGCACCACAACCGCGAAAATGTCCTGGATCACAAGCCATCCCATGGCCAGTTTCCCCACCCTGGTGTGCATTTCGTGGGAATCGGTAAGCGAACGAATCATCACAACGGTGCTGGCCATCGAAAGGGAAACACCAAACACAATCGCCGAATCCCAACCCCATCCAAACACCCGCCCGGCAATTGTCCCCAAAAGCGTTGAAAGAAAACACTGAATCAGCGCGCCCGGCAAAGCGCTCTTTTTTACAGCAAGCAACTCTTCGATATGAAACTGTAAACCGACGCCAAACATGAGCAGGATCACGCCAACCTCGGCGAATTGGTCCGCCGTTTCCGGATCGGCATTGAACCCGGGTGTGTGGGGTCCGACAACGACCCCCGCCGCGAGATACCCCAGAATGGGCGACAATCGCAAAACATGGGCCAAATACCCAAGCGCCAAAGCGACCGCCAAACCCCCCGTGAGGGTAAAAATCAAATGATCTTCGTGCATGGATTCCATTTTAACCAAACCCTAAAGCCCCGACCAAAACTCCTCCGGATTCCCCCTGCACCTGCGTGCAGGGTCGATTTAGGATCGGGTCATGCGAAGAAAATCCCTCAAATTCCCGGCCCGCTTCCACGATGAACCCTGGATGTCTGTTCCTTTACGCGGTTCTTTTACGGAAATCCCGTTGGGGCATTCCCTTGCGGATTTGGATGAGCCGTGGAAAACCGATCCCTGCCTCATCCTGAAGGCCCGGGGGATCGAGCCCGACCCGTGGCAGGTCGACCTGCTCCGGTCTCCGACCAACCGCCTTTTGCTCAACTGTTCCCGCCAGGTCGGCAAAACCACAACCGTCGGCACCCTTGCCCTCCATCAGGCCCTTGTTGTGCCCAATCGCCCCGTCGTGCTTCTTGCCCCCAGCCTGCGCCAATCGAAGGAGCTCTTCCACCAGGTCCTCGCCGGATACGAGGTTATACATTCCAATGTGTATATCAAAAGTAGCACGAAGGACCGGATCGACTTCGACAACGGCTCGCGCGTCCTCGCCCTTCCCGGGCGCGAGGCGACCATTCGCGGCATAGGCGGCGTCAGTCTTTTGGTGATTGACGAGGCCGCCAGGGTCGAGGATGCCCTCTACAAATCGGTCCGCCCCATGATCGCCGCAAGTGAGGGCAAAATCATCTCACTTTCGACCCCCTACGGCAAACGCGGCTGGTTCCATGCCGAATGGACCGGATCCAACCCATGGACCCGGATCTCCGTCCCCTGGACCGAGTGCCCACGCATCCGTCCCGATTTCATCGCCGAGGAGACCCAATCCCTTGGCGAGCGCTGGGTTCGCCAGGAATATGGATGCGAGTTCCTCTCAGGCTCGGGACTTGTCTACCCCGATCATGAACAGATCCTCGTCAATGAGCCGACCGACACTCGAACCGGCCGTCCTTCCGGTCGGCTGATTGGAGGAATCGACTTTGGCTGGCGCAATCCTTTCGCGGCCATCTGGGGCCATTTGACCTCCGATGGCCATCTCCGGATTTTTGGTGAACGGGTCCAGGCCCAGACTCCGCTATGCGATCATGCCCGGGCCCTCCCCCATGGCGCCACCTGGTGGGCCGACCCGGCGGGACGCACCGAGATCGAGGAGCTTCGCCGCGCCGGACACGCTGTCCGTCCGGGAAACAACGCTCTTGATGCGGGAATCGCCTTGGTCACCGCGCGCATTCGCTCCGGACGACTCTCGGTCGTGGCGGCAAGTTGCCCTTCCCTTGTGCGCGAGTTTTCGCTTTATCGCTGGCCCGATGAGTTCGCTCCAGGCCAATCGGCCCGGCGCATCGCGGTCGCGCCCATCGACGCGGACAACCACGCCCTCGCCGCTCTGCGCTATCTGGTCATGGGGATCGACCGCCGACAGGCCACACCGACACTCTCCGGAGTTGCCTATTCGCAAATTCCTCAAAAATCCACGGTAATTCCCTGTCCGACCGGACAAAACCAGCCAACGCCGGGGAGGGTTTCCCC
>CAWUOD010000211.1:0-6013 GCA_963923115.1 uncultured Singulisphaera sp. | reverse complement strand
CACAAGGAGTATCGTCGGCAGCGTCAGATGTGTATAAGAGACAGTCGATACACCGATCCCAAAGGTAACCACCCGCTGGTCGGGCGATCGAATCGCGATTCCCTTCGGCGGGGTAGGCCGACAATTTGCCAAGGACGCTGCCCCGATAACTTTGTGGCCAGGCCTTTTCGACATAATCGGTCGCATAGGCCCCCATCGTCCACTCATGTCCATCCGCCGAGACTTCCCCCTCGACATAGATATTATCCAAAAGAACATATTCCCGGGTGAGTTTGTGGTGGTTTGGGGTCACCTTTTCACCAAAAATGCAAAGATTCGGATCGCCGTTACCCCGCTTCTCGTCCCCGAACACCTGGTCGTAGGTGCGGTTTTCCTTGATGATGTAGATGCAATATTTGATCGGACTTGCATCACCAACCCTGGCTGGAATCGGGTTGTCCATCGAACGGAACCCATTGGGCGACCCATCCGATTTCAGCGGGCTGCAAAGCTTGGCCTGGCGGGTATATTCCGCCATCTTCTCGGGAGTCGGCATCTCGATCCGTGAAACCGTACCGGTGTAGAGCCCACCAATGTACTGTTCGGTGGGGGAGCGCCCTTTCAGGAGGGGGTTGGGGCCCTGGACATTCGCTTTGGAACCGAGTCCCTTTCCATTGGTCACATAAAGTGCTTTTTCACCTGCGTGATAGCGGACGCTGGTTGGGTACCAACCCGTGGGAATAAACCCGAGACTGCGGGCCTTGCCCGGCTCATCGACCCGGAAAACCGCAAGATTGTTGTTGTCCGAATTGGTCACGAACAAAAGCGCCCCATCAGGCGAAATATCAAGACTCGAAGGTGTATTCCCCGATGGAACACCCGGATAAAGCGAACAGGAGAGCGTTTCCGTCTGGGAACCCGTTTTTGTGTCCAGGACGCTCACGATGGTTGAGTTGGCGCATGAGACAAAAAGCCTTTTGCCATCGGGTGAAAGGACCATTTCCGTCGGATGGCTGGCGGTCTTCCAAACCTCGAGAACTTTCCCATCCTTGCGGTCTAGCACAGCCAGGGAGGATTTGCCCCACTGGCTGACATAAACCCGGTCCGCCTTGGCATCGACAAGACACCCATAAGGAAAGGTATCCGCTTCGAGTTTGACAATTTGCGGATCTTTGGGATCTTTTCGAGAGACAATACTCACCGAGTGGTTCCACGACCCCGCCACAAAAAGCCTGTCGCCATCAATCGCCAATCCCGAGGTGACAAAAGTCGATTTTTCGGGAGCGGCGCGAAGTACCGTTGGTTTGGCCAAAAAGCCCGCGTCAAAAGGGTAATCCTGAACCGTGGCGTATTCGCCTCCGCTTACCAGGAGATTTTTCCCCTCATCCGCCCAGGCGATCCCGTAAAACGCATGGGGCAGCGTGGTTCGCGAAATGATCTTTGGGGCCTTTCCGATCGAAAGGATGGCAAGCTCATGGGCGCCATATCCGGCGTGAAGGACCGCAAGGTATTTGCCCGAAGGATGAACCAGGGCCTGAACGGGAAGATCGCCCACCATGACATGGGTTCCCGCGGGACGAAGCGACCATTGGTTGGGAAGCTGCATGTAGCCCTGTTTGGCACCGGGAAGGACCCGGACGGATTGGGGACCACCAACCTTTGGCTCGTCTTTTGGTTGGGCGGGGTCTTCCGCCCTTGTTAAGGGCATCACCAAACCACCCGCCAGGAATCCACTCGCCAAAAGGGCAGAAGCCACCCAATTGGGACACCATTTCGACCAGAAATTTCGATTCATCGGTTTTTTGCTCCTTGAGTGATTTTCACCTTTAGAAAACCTAGGAAAACACCCATGTCACCATCCAAAGAAGCTTTGATGAAAATTGGCATGAATCGGATCATTTCAAAAAACCCTGGGCATGCCACCTGGGTGATATGTGTTAGCCCAAAGCGGTCAAGTTCAACAAAACCAGGATGAAAAACCGGGCCCCTTTTTACTCCGCTCGTAAATTAAAAGCATTCCATAATCCTTTGGCGAGGACTCACCATGACCGGCTCCCTCCTAGGCCTCCTTTGCCTTTCGTTGTCTCCCATTGGCCAACCCGATGTTCGCCTTCTGGAAAACCGCATTCATGGGGATTTCCTCAAGGAATCCCAGGGATTCGCGCACTTTCCAAAGGGCATCATCCGGTTGCAGGAACCCCTCGTGGTCGATCTTTCCGAACTGGGCCGTATCCAGCTTGTCGGCCAGGGAACCCAATTCATCATGGAAGCCCCCGGCCCCGCCATCCGCGTGGTCGGCTCCTTCAAAAGGGGGAATGCCGAACCGAAAAATGTACCCGATGTGGTCAGAAAATACGAAATGAACTGTTCCATCTCCGGTATTGACATCGTGGGTGGACACCCCATGGCAATGGGGATCGAACTGGAAGGAACCATGGGGATGAGCATCAAAGGCGTCTCGATCCGCAAATGCAAGCACGCCATCCACCTTGTCAAACTCAACCGGAACATCTCGATCAGCGATTGCAATATTTATGACAACACAGGCATCGGCGTGTTTTATGACCATACCGACCTTCATCAGAGCAACATCACAGGCTGCCACATCAGCTACTGCAAAGGGGGCGGAATCGTCTCCCGGGGAGGTGATGTCCGCAACATCCAGATCGGGAATTGCGATATCGAAGGAAATGTGGACACCGGCGCAAGGTCCAATCCCACAGCCAATATCGAACTCGACTCCACCGGTGGCTCCGTCGCCGAGGTCGCCATCACCGGCAACAGCATCCAGCACGCCAAAGCGGCCGGTTCCGCCAACATTCGCGTCAAAGGCAAAGGCGATGGTGGCAAACTCGGCCCCACCCGCGAGGGACACATCACCATAACTGGCAATGTCCTTTCCGATGTCGATTACAACATCGACTTAAGCGATTGCCGGGGCGTCACCATGACGGGCAACACATTTTGGATGGCGTACTTGAACAACCTCCGAGCGGAACGCTGCTCGCACATCACAATGGGTGCCAACGCCATGGAGCGCAACCCCCGCTACGACTATGGCACCAGCAAGGAGACCAGCAACTCGGTGATCTTCAAAACCTGCGACAACTGCAATCTTCAGGGTCTGCAGATTCACCAGGCGAACAAGGCGAAAGCCGGATTGGTTCTGGAAGATTGCCAGGATTTCACGATTACGGGATGCTCGTTCGCAGATTGCGATCCGGCCGCGTTGGCCCTGATCCGCGTCCGGGATACCCTTGTCACCGGTTGCCGCGGCAAAGGACCCAAATCCGACCCAAGCCCCGTTATCATTCAGGATTGCGCCAACCTGACCTTCTCGGGAAACTCACTGGCTGTCGATCAGCCTGACAAACCAAAGCCAATCAAACCCTAAATGAACCACCCCATTCCCGGTTCCCAACCGCCCAATACTTTTAAGTCACCGGGTCAGGAACCCCATCAGCAACCCGGTCCGGGCTCTGAAAACAGTGATCCACCAATCCTGATGCCGTACCCCAAAACCCTGATCCTCAGGGACAGGCGTGAACGGAAAGAACGCTGCACCATCTGGCCTCTGCGGGAACATCCCGCCGTCCGGATCGTGCAACATCCCTGGAAACAGCCACCCGACCTGACCAACTATGTGCTCCTTTGGCACGAAGGTCCGGAACTCTCGGGGGAAGATGCCGACAAGGGCCTGCTCCTGGTGGATGGAAGTTGGCGCTGGGCCCAGAAACTTTCCCTTCCCCTGCTGGAGATGCCCAAGCGTTCCCTCAGGGGGATCCGCACCGCTTATCCCCGATCAAGCAAGCTCTTTGAGGACCCGGATGGAGGGCTTGCGACGGTGGAAGCGCTTTACGCTGCGCATCACATCCTATCAAGAGACATCAAAGGATTTCTTGACAGCTACTATTGGGCCGAAGGATTCCTCCAATCCAATCCCCGGTTTTGTGCAATTCCCTGACATTGCGCTTGTCATAAGCCGAGTGTAAAGTAAGCTGAATAGTTCAGGCGAAAGACTTTTGAAAAAGGTAAATTGAGTCATGGCGACCAAGTGCGATTATTGTGGCAAGAAGCCTACCACCGGCAACCATTACACCAAGAGCGGTAAGCCCAAATACCTGGGTGGCAACGGCGTGAAAGTTCGCGGCATTGCCAAGCGCACCTTCTCTCCCAACCTCCAGAAGCTTCAGGTTCAGGTAGGCGGAAGTGTTGAACGGCGCAAGGCTTGCGTCCAATGCATTCGCTCTGGCTATGTTGTGCGCCCCACCAAGCGCAAGCCCTTCCAGGTCGGCTCTATCTAATTGAAGGGACCTTTACATGTCCCTCACCGCCGAACAAGTTCGCTGGGTGGCTCATCTTTCCCGACTTCAGCTCACCGATGCTGAGGTCGCCCAGATGACTCCCCAGCTGAATTCCATTGTGGGCTATGTGGACCAACTCCAAAAAATCGACACCACCGGCGTCGAACCGTTGGCCCATGCACTCGAACAGGTCAATGTCTTCCGTGAGGATGCCCTTCGCCCCTCCCTCACACCCGACCAGGCCCTTGCCAACGCCCCCGAGCGCAGTGGTAACCTCTTCCAGGTCCCGGCCGTCCTCGACTAAATTCTCATCCCAAATTCGCCCTCCCATCACAGGGCCCTTCCAACCAGGAATCGATCTCCCATGAGTGCGCCCCTTGCCGAGCGTTCCGTCCGTGAGTTGAAGGCGCTTCTGGATTCCGGGAAGTTGACATCTGAAGCCCTGGTTCAGGATTGCCTGGATACGATCGCCAAACGCAATCCAAAGATTAACGCATTTCTCAAGCTCAACGCCGACGATGCCCTCGCCCAGGCTCAAGCCATCGACCAAAAGCGCGCCTCAGGCCAAAAGCTGGGCCTGTTGGGCGGACTTCCGGTGGCGATCAAGGACAACCTCTGCACCAAGGGGCTGAGCACCACCTGTTCCAGCAAGATGCTCGAACACTTTGTCCCCCCCTACTCCGCCACCGTCGTCGATAAAATCATCGAGGCCGATGGGATCCCTCTGGGGAAGACCAACCTCGACGAATTCGCCATGGGCTCCTCCACCGAAAACAGCGCCTACGGCCCAACCACCAACCCCTGGGCCCTCGACCGGATTCCAGGCGGTTCTTCCGGCGGTTCAGCCGCTGCTGTAGCCGGCAGCATGGTCCCCTTGTCCCTGGGCTCCGACACAGGCGGCTCCATTCGCCAGCCCGCCAGCCTTTGCGGAATCAACGGACTCAAGCCCTCCTATGGACGCGTATCCCGCTATGGTCTGGTCGCGTTCGCCAGCTCACTCGATCAGATTGGCCCCTTCTCCAACGATCTTTTCGGCACCGCCCTTCTGCTTCAGGCCACCGCAGGCCACGACACCAAAGACAGCACCTCGCTGAACCAACCCGTTCCCGACTACATGGCTGAACTTGACAAGCCGATCTCCGGGCTTCGTATCGGCGTCGCCAGGGAGTTCTTTGGCGCGGGCCTCGACCCCGAGGTCGAAAAGTCGGTCCGCGAAGCACTCAAGGTCTATGAATCGCTCGGTGCCAAAATCGTCGAAGTATCGCTCCCCAATTCTCCCCACGCGATCGCGACCTATTACCTGGTCGCCACCGCCGAAGCGTCCAGCAACCTGGCCCGTTACGATGGAATGCACTACGGTCACCGGACCAAGGAAAAAGCGACCCTGATCGACACCTACTGCAAGAGCCGTGGTGAAGGCCTTGGCGCGGAGGTAAAGCGCCGGATTATGCTCGGCACCTATGCGCTTTCCAGCGGCTATATCGACGCCTACTACACCAAGGCGCTCAAGGTTCGCCGTCTTATCCTTCAGGACTTCGAAAAAGCGTTCGAATCGTGTGATGTTGTCGTGGGCCCGACCGCTCCGACCGCCGCCTTCAAACGGGGCGAAAAGAGCTCCGATCCGCTCTCGATGTATTTGAGCGATATCTACACGATCAGTTGCAACCTGGCCGGAATCGCCGGGATCAGCATCCCTTGTGGCCTCACTTCGGGGGGACTCCCAATCGGCC
>CAWUOD010000210.1:0-6015 GCA_963923115.1 uncultured Singulisphaera sp. | reverse complement strand
GTGTCATCAGGAATCCAACCAGGAATCCTCCGGCGGAAACAACCGGGGTGATTGGCCCAAGGTCCCATCCGTAGCGCTCGAGGTTAATCTGTTGGTAAAGCAGTCTGCCATGGACCAGATAAGCAGGTTCGACGACGCGTTCCATGGCTTGCCAATTATTGGCGCGCCAACTGGGGTCGTAAGCAACCTTGGTCAGCACCACTTCCTCGGGGAATATGATCCGTTCCATTTGGGGCTGTGCCCGCTTTTCCTGCCGCATCCTTTCGCGAAGTGCATCTTCTGATTCAAGTCTGAAAAGGCGTTCAGGTCCGGGAGGATCGAGTTGGATAGAGAATGATCCAATTCCCTCCTGACTTCGGGGGTCCTGAATTCCTGGTCGATTCAGGTTTTGGGGCGCGGGTGTTGGGCGAAAACCGGGAGCCTCTTGAGCTTGGACTGCCCCGGCCAATGCCAGTAACCCGAACCCCAAAAATTTCTTAAGCCCCATCTTGTCCCGAATGTTCGGAACGGATGCTGTAATTGGGCGCTTCCTGAGTAATTGCAATATCATGGGGATGGCTCTCCTGCACACTTGCGGCCGTGACCTGGATAAACCGGGCTTTGGTCCGCAATTCCTCAATGGTTTTCGTGCCGCAATACCCCATTCCGGCACGCAGTCCGCCAACAAGTTGATAAACAAAAGGTGCAAGCGGTCCCTTGTAGGGCACCCTGCCCTCAACACCCTCGGGAACGAGTTTTTCGCGCCCCGAAGAATCCGATTGACGATAGCGGTCTTTTGAACCAGCCATCATGGCTCCAAGGGAACCCATGCCCCTGTAGCGTTTGAAACTTCTGCCTTTGTAAAGAATCGTTTCACCAGGACTTTCCGCAAGTCCTGCCAAAAGACTTCCCAACATTACCGCATTGGCTCCTGCTGCAATGGCCTTGGTCATATCTCCCGAGTAGCGAATTCCGCCATCGGCAATGATGGGAATGCCGGTACCGGCCAATCCCCCCGCCGCCTGATGGATTGCGGTAACCTGGGGCACGCCAACACCGGAGATGATCCGGGTTGTGCAGATGCTTCCGGGGCCGATTCCCACTTTGATTGCATCCGCTCCGGCATCAGCCAGCGCCCTCGCACCCTCCATTGTGGCGACATTGCCTGCCACCACTTCAATCGAAAACTGCTTTTTGATTTGTCGTACTGTGTCAATCACATTGGCCGTGTGACCGTGAGCCGAATCGACCACCACAACATCAACTCCGGCCTTGATCAGCGATTCAACCCTTTCGTAATCATGAACTCCCACGGCGCCGCCGACCCGAAGGCGGCCGCGATTGTCCTTACAGGCATTGGGGAAGTCGCTCAACTTGTCAATGTCCTTGATGGTGATAAGACCCTTCAGTCGGTAGTTATCGTCCACCAACAAAAGTTTCTCCACCTTGTTTTTCGTTAGAATCCTTTCAGCCTCTTCAAGCGTTGTATTTTCCGGTGCGGTGACAAGATTTTCATATGTCATGACCTCCCGGATCTTTTGTTGGTGATCGGTCAGGAACTTGAGATCGCGGCGAGTGAGGATGCCTTTCAGCTGACCCATTATGGTAATTGGGACCCCGCTAACCTTGTTTTGCTCCATTATCTTGCGGGCATTTCCAACAGTTTCTTCCGGATCCAAGGTAATGGGGTCGGTGATAATACCATTTTCACTGCGCTTGACCTTGTCGACTTCACGGGTTTGATCCGCAATGGTCATATTCTTGTGAATGAACCCCATGCCGCCTTCCTGGGCTATGGCAATGGCCAAATCGCTTTCCGTCACCGTGTCCATCGGAGACGAAATCACTGGAATATTAAGCCGTATATTTTTGGTCAGATATGTCCTGACATCGACATCTCGTGGTAGCACATTGCTGTAGCCGGGCTCCAAGAGTACATCATCAAATGTAATGCCGCGATATGCAATCCGATCCATTCCCCACCTCCCGTTTTGGAAATTATACTTGGCCCGAGACCTTCGGCCCTGTCCCCAATTCGGGAATCCCTTCTGTTGGGCTTCCTATGCACTTCGGGACCGCACCAGATCAAGGGCGGATTGGAAATAATCTTTTAGTTGATCCTTAAGGGTTTCACCCGGTTTTGACATAAAAGATTCAACCCAACTCAATCCTTCGCCGACCCGGTCTGTCAAAAATTTCTTGTCCCAAATCGATGGGGTTTTCCCAAAATCAGGCCCTTTTATTAACGGAGAATGGGCCAGCAATTCGCCATGCATGCCAATGAGCCGGCAGGAGACCCAATTGCGAAGTCGATGGGAAGGGAGAGAGATCGAACCCGCAAAACCTGTTTCCAACCTTTGCTTTTCGATAACGCCATTTTCGGTCACCCATTCCAGGTTTGCTTCTGCCTGAAAGAGGTTGATTGTGGCGTTAACCAGCTCAGGCCCCTCCAACAGCGTCAAAAATGGTCCGTTGGATGCTGATGCCGCGCCACTTCTGATGGATGACATGACCTCATCAAAAGGGAATGAATATTGATTTGCTCCGGTCACTGGGCTTTTTTGGGGTGCCCATGTAAACCTTTCGCCCACTCTGGTCCGATTGCAGGATTTTCCCGATGATCCCACAAGTCCACATGGAATTCCCAAGCTCCAAAGATTGTAAACCAATCCAATTCGACTTTCCGGAGTGTTGGGGTGGGTTCCCAGGGATTCGCAAAGTTCCACGCAGTCGATGTCGCCATGGATCAGGGCTGCGATCGATTCATATTCGGGTAATTGGGGATCCAATTCTGGCCAAATAACAACTCCCTTGATTCGGTGGCATTGACGGGCCCAGTCGTGGACCGACCAGGATTTTTCATCGTTGTGCCATCCTGAATGCCAGGGGTAAACCGGTCGATGGGAATGCAGCAAACAAACGGTTCCAAGGTAGGGATGCCGATTGAGAGTGTTAACCGCTATCACAGTCCTGGTGGTTTCGGCTGCCGGTTTGCTTCCCGAGAATTCCACTAATTGCCCGTAGTCAGGTTGGCCAAGGCAATCCAATTTGGGCCAGTGGCTTGATGCCAAAACTTGGGTAAGGGCCATTCCCGACGCTTCAGCCTCAATCAATGCCGCTTTGGGGGATAACCCATGAGTCCTTAAATCACAGGCGTGCCAACCGTTGGGATCAAATGGGGCTTGCGCAAGTGGTATGCGAACGGCAAGTTGCCCAGGGATAATTTCGATATTTCCAGTCCAAGGCAGGGTTCCCGCACCCCCAAGGACCTCAACCGAATGGATTCCCGGGTTTATGTGGGCCTCAAAACCCCCGTTACAGGCACAGAATATTCTTCCATTCCGAATCCATTGGCTGGGAGCTTTTCCCCCCAGTTTGGGATGGGGATCCCAACCCATGGGGATTACCGGGGCTCCCAATGAGTCCTCAATGGAAATCCAGCAAGAAACAGGTTTTCCTTCAAGGTGAATACGGAAATGGACCATGACACTCCTAGTTCCAGGCCGCCCCTGCCCGATCAAGAATGATTCGGAAAGCATCAATCGCCAGGGGGAAAAGGTCTGGCCCGGTGTAGCCACCTGTGGGCCCGCCGCCACGAAAATGTGGTTCAAGGGTGGCAAAGCCTTTGTAGCCGGATTGGGTTGCCTCATCGATAACTTTTTGCCATTGCCCCTGCCCCTTGCCTGCAAGGCAACCATGCTTTTCGCCATGGATCCAGTCTTTGATATGGAGGTGGACCGTGTTGGTTTTGGTTCGATTCCAACCGTCTATTGGGCAATATCCACAATAAACAAAATTCGCCGCGTCATATGCGGCTTTCAGGTTAGGCGAAGAGATTTGACGGAAAAGGTCCTCCACTCGCTCGGGGGAATCACCATAAATATTGTGCTCATTTTCATGAAGCAGGACCACGCCGGCTTTTTCCGCGAGTCTCACCTTGGCTTCCATCCTTGCCAATACTTCTGATCGCCATGCCGACCATTCACCGCCTGATTCGGGAAGGTAATAGCTAAAGATTCGAATGTTTGGGGTTTCAAATCGCTTGGCGAGTTCAATCGCCCTCTCAAATCGTTTGATGTGGGGTTCAAAGGGAGTATCGATCCTAACTTTGCCTATGGGGGACCCAATGGCACTCAAACCGAAGGAGTGGGACTTGAGAAGTGATTGAAAATTGTTAATTTGAAGATCTGTCAAATCCAACACATTTGTCGAAAGGATCGAACGGAATTCAATCCGGTGAACTCCGGCCCTTTCAAGGATGGCCACCTGAAGTTCGGGATCGGGACCAATCTCGTCAGCAAACGCGCTAAGAGTATATAAGGACATGAAGAAAACCTGCTTTCCTGTTTGGAGTTTGGTGGTATGGGTTTATTTGGAATGGTTTGCGCTGGCGCCCGGTTTCCATAGCACATCTCCCCTACCTTCATCATTGTGAATTCGGGCCATTACGAAAAGGAGGTCGCTTAGTCGATTAAGGTAAATTAGGGCCTGGTCGTTTATGGCCTCCTCGTGGGCGAGCCGTACAACCATTCGTTCCGCTCTTCGACAAACCGTCCGCGCGACATGGCACCAGGCCGCCAATGGGGTTCCTCCGGGCAATATGAAACTATTCAGTGGCGAGAGCCGTTCATTGAAAAGGTCAATTGCCTGCTCAAGTCGTGAAACCTGTTCCGGTCGTACCCTAAGGCAACTACCTTCTGGTTGGCGTGGGTCTTCGGGAACACAAAGATCTGCGCCAACATCAAAAAGGTCGTTTTGAATACCCAAAAGTAGAGTTTGGGATTCTCCGGAATTGGTTGTAGCCAAAATCATTCCCAACACGGAATTCAACTCGTCCACCGAACCGTATGCTTCAACCCTTATATGGTCTTTGGCCACCCGCCGTCCATCACCCAGGCATGTTTCGCCCCTGTCTCCGGACTTGGTGTAAATCTTGCTCAAGTGAACCATGGCAATCTCCTATTTCCTAGTGTCATCCCTAGGCGCTGCATAGTCTCGGGTAAACGAAAAAACCCGGGAATTTCCCGGGTTTTTAAAAAGGAACCTGAAAGGAATGGTTAGCTGCAGCCGGATGTCGATCCACAGGTGTCACATTTAAGACAGGTGCCGTTGCGGACAAGTGTCAATTGCCCACAATCAGAACAGGGATCCCCTTCATAGCCTTTTTGACGGGCTTCGCGGATTTTTTCCTGGAGGGAGGATTTGGGCCCGGTTTGCCTTCGGGTACCTTCCATGGGTTTTGTTTGCGCGCCGACCGCATTTGGTGTGGGAGCCGTGGATGAGGCCCCGGCAAGACTGTGGGCCCCCGTTCCATTTGTCCCATTGAGACCATTGGTGCCATTGATTTTGGGGGACATGGGATGAAGGTGTCCCGACCTTGGAATAGAGACCTTGGCCGTGCGAGTCGATTCTTCGTGATCCACGAATCTTTCGGAGACAACTTCCTCTTTTTCAAAGGGTGGCTCATCCTCTTCCCGATGGATTGCATCGGCTCGAAGGTCTTCAGGTTCGATATGGGCAAGTTCATGCCTGCCAAGGTAGGTGATCGCCAATTCCCTAAAGATATAATCGATAAGGCTTGTGGACATTTTGATATGGGGATTTCCCTGCACCATCCCGTTTGGTTCGAAACGGGTGAAAAGGAAGGCGTCAACATACTCATCCAATGGAACACCATGTTGGAGTCCCAGGGAAATTGCAATCGCAAAGCAGTTGGTCATGCTCCGGAATGCCGCACCTTCCTTGTGCATATCCAGGAAGATTTCCCCGAGGGTTCCATCTTCGTATTCGCCGGTGCGAAGATAAATCTTGTGTGGTCCAATTCGCGCTTTTTGGGTGTAGCCCGACCGCCGGTCTGGAAGTCGGCGTCTTTGCGTCAGGTACCGGTACACAACCTTTTCCGCGACACGAACGGATTCGGCCTTCTTTTCGTTGGTTTCATTTTCACCCAAATTTTCCCCTTCATCGAGGTTGCTCACCGAGTTGAGGGGTTGGCTGAGTTTCGAACCGTCGCGATAAAGCGCATTGGCCTTAAGC
>CAWUOD010000209.1:0-6017 GCA_963923115.1 uncultured Singulisphaera sp. | reverse complement strand
CGGCGACATTGCTCGAAAGGGTCCAGGGCGTGGTCGTCCAGGCCAACAGGAACGCATTTTCCTCATTACGCAGCGCAAATTTGACAAATAGGGCCCGGTGGGCCACCATCTGGTAACCCTCGGCCATCTCCATCTGGCTCAGGCCCACGGAACAACGCGGGCACCAGGGCATCGCGTCGTAACCGCGGAATACCAGACCCCGCTCGTGGCACTTTTTCAAAAACGACCAGATCGTGGTGTTGTTCACCTCGGACATGGTGAAGTAGCTGCGGCGATCGTCGGGATTTTTCGCCCAGTCCTCCTCCTTGTCCCAATCCATCCAGTAGCCCAGGCGGATCGACTGCTCGGTCTGGACTTTGGCGAAGCGGTTGACCCGCTCCTTGCAAAGGTTCACGAATTTGTCGATCGAGGCGAACTTGTCCCCCTCGACCAGGTTTTCGATGTCGCGCTTGGAGCGGAGTTTGAGTTCCTTTTCGACCTCGACTTCGACCCAAAGGCCCTGGCAGTCGAAACCGTTCTGGTAGCGCAGGTGGCAACCACACATGGCGTGATAGCGCTGGAAGGCGTCCTTGTAGGTCCGGCCCCAGGCATGATGGACGCCCATCGGGTTGTTGGCGGTGATGGGACCGTCCAAAAAGGACCACTTCGGCCCGTTGGCGTTTTGCTTGCGCAGGGTTTCAAAGGCGTCGGTATCCTGCCAATGTTTGAGGATGCCCCGTTCGAGCGCGGGAAAATCGACCTGGGTATCGACCTTGGCAAATGTCATGGGAACAGCCCGCCATCCATCCAAACAGACAAAAGATTCCACGGAACCGAGCCAAAAGGCCGGATCTCGTCCACGGAAGATTCTAGAAAATGGGGAGGAGGGCGCGACGGTTTGGCCAAATGGGACCAAAACAGAAGCCCTAATAATCGGAAACACTGGTCCCGAAAGGCCCAAATCGCATTACCGGGCTCAAAGTCAGGTCGCTTGGGAGATCAAGGCGGCCTTGGGACTGACTTTTTCCGATTTTGCCTTGCCGAGTCGCATTTTGCGCCGGATTGGGGCACTTTTGACCATTAATTGACCGGGGCGTCGATGCAAAATACCAATTTGGACACCGGACCGTCCCAGGGGACACCCCATCGGGGCCGCCTGAAAATGGCGGTCCTTTTGTCGGGGTCGGGCACCACGCTCCAAAACCTTCTGGACCGAATCTCCCACGGAAAGCTCGATGCACGCGTGGTTTTGGTCCTTTCGGATCGTCCCGGAGTGTTCGGTCTGGAACGCGCCGCCAAAGCGAACATTCCCCATCAGGTGATCGACCGCAAGGCCTTTGCCTCGGCCCAGGCCTTTTCCGAAAAAATGTTCGAAGCCATCCGCGCTTCCGGGGCGGACCTGGTTGTTATGGCCGGATTTTTGCGCCTGTTACCCATTCCCCCCGACTTCACCCACAAGGTGATGAACATCCACCCCTCCCTGATCCCATCGTTTTGCGGCAAGGGTTTCCATGGGCACCATGTCCATCAGGCGGTTCTGGACGCGGGCAACAAAATCACAGGCTGCACGGTCCATTTTGCCGACAACGAATACGACCATGGACCCATCCTTGTGCAAAAAGCGGTCGAGGTCGCCGAAGGCGATACCGCCGACACCCTGGCCAAACGGGTCTTCACCGCCGAATGCGAAGCCTATCCCGAGGCGATCGAAGCCTTCCTTTTGGGGCGTATCCAGGTCACTGGCCGCACGGCCCGGATCCTTCATCCCACCGACCCCGCCGGATGGGACTCGTAATGGAACACGCAATCAGTGAGCTCCCCTGGGAGGCGGCGGGCCTTGCCATCGGAACCCTTTTGGCCGGTTTCATCAACGCCCTTGCTGGTGGCGGGACCCTGCTCACCTTCCCGGCGCTGATGGCGTTTACCACCGGAGTAGGGGCCAACTGCACCAGCACCCTGGCCCTTTTGCCCGCGGCGATGTCGAGCTCGCTTGCCTATCGCAAAGAGCTAAGCGAAGACCGCGCCTGGCTGACCTGGCTGGCGCCGACCAGCCTGTTGGGAGCGATCATAGGCGGCTTGTTGGTGATTCTGCCCAGTCCCGAACATTTCGACCGGATTGTCCCGTTTCTGGCGCTGACCGCTTCGGTCCTTTTCGCGCTCCAGCCTCTTCTGGCCCCGCGCATCGCCATGGCCGAAAGCGCATCGCGCAAGCCGCCCCTGTGGGTCCTTTTCAGCCAGTTTCTGATCGCGATTTATGGCGCCTATTTCGGAGCCGGTATCGGCATCATGATGCTTGCGCTGCTTGGGCTTTTGCCGCTGGGGGGGATCCAACGGGCCAACGCGCTCAAGATCCTTCTTGCCGGTCTGATCAACCTGGTCGCGGCGGTGATTTTCCTTGTTGGTCCCTATCTCTTCAGGGTGGAGGCGGCGATCCGTTGGGACCTACTGGCTCTCATGGTTCCGCTCGCCATCCTTGGCGGGTACATGGGCGGGTTCTTCGGACGGAAGATCCCCAAGCTCTACTTGCGGATTTTTGTGCTGATTGTCGGCTTCGGCCAGACCATCTGGTTTTTTCTCCGGATGGGATGAGAATCGGGCCCTTTTCTGCTCTTTTCTCTCTTCGTTGCGCTTGTGCCACAAATAAAGCCCCTCGACCTTGTCGCGGGCCCATTGGGTTTTTCGCAGGAATTTGAGACTCGACTTGATGCTCGGCTCGTGGTTGAAACAGTTGATCGCGATCCGGTCGCCCAACCCTTCCCAGCCAAAATGTTCGACAAGTTCCGTCAGAATCCTCTCGAGGGTGATTCCGTGGAGCGGGTTGTTTTTCTGGGGTGTATCCATCGGGTTTCCTGGTCGGTGACGGCGGGGGAAAGGTTTTCCCCTAATGATGATTCTTTTAGGGTCTGTGCTTTGATCAATCTCCCGAAAGTTTCAGCAGGTTCCCAAGAATTTGGGGTGAAACGGCAAAAGCCGTTCCGTGACGGGCCCCTTTGGGAATCTGTAACGATGGGGTGATATCCCGCCAGGCGACCCCGTCGGCGCTCTCCGCCGCGCCAAAGTGCCCCTTGGTGTAGCAATCATAATAGAGCCGCCATACCTTGCCCACCTTGAGAACCGTCGGTCCTTCCACCCAATCGCGATCCAGAATGGATCCCGTCGCCGGGGCGAAAGGCTTGCCGATTTCGGTGGTTGTCGTCGCGTGCAGGGTTTTGTGACCGGGGCGTTCGTCCTTGTAGATCAGGGTGATTTTGCCATTGGCCTCAAAGAGGGTCCCATCGATCGAATTGTAGCCTGGATTGAAAAGGACCTCGGGTTTGGAAAAAGTCTGAAAGTCATTGGTGGTGACAAAGTAGGGGCGGTGGTTGTGATCGCCCCCTTTTTCCGTTTCGGGAAAACGCCCCGAAACCGTCGTCGAATAGACGATCACAAAACGCTTGCCCGGCGCATCATAATAAAGATCGGGCGCCCAGGTGTTTTTCGCTCCGGGAGTGTCGGCGTTGACCGGGATGTTTTTGTGCGGGGTCCAGTGGATCAGATCTTTCGACGAGGAATATCCAAATCCCGTGTCCCACCAACCCGTGCTCCACACCATGTGAAACACTCCATCGGGTCCCTGCGCGATCGACGGATCGCGCATCAGTTTCCCGCCCACCACCGGCTTTGTCAGCGGTTTGTCGGAATTGAGCGATTTCCAGACCAGCCCGTCCCTGCTCCATGCCAAATGGAGACCATCCTGCCCGTTGTCCCGGAAATAGCTGAAAAGATACGGGCCATTTTCCGTCCCCGATTGGGGGTCCGCCCCAAAAGCCGAAAAGGTACCCAGGCAAAAGGCACAAAGGGCAAAAACAAGAGAGCGCATGGGAATTGCCTTTGGGTTGGCGGATTGGCCCGGGAGACCAGGCGGTTCGACCGATCGGATGGACAAGGTGGAGACGAATCCGTCGCCTTTGGGCTTTATCACGGGTTGCACCAACATTCCAAGAGTGCAAACCGGAAATCCAACACTCGGGATGAAGACAATAATTATGATATCCTTGGATAAATATGTTTGTTCGGGAGGAGAGGAAGTTCGGTTTCTTTGGGATGAAATTCCCGCCGAGGTTCCAGATAATAAGAGAAAAAGGAGCCTCCCATGCGAATGCGATCTTTTGTGGCGACCCTCTTGTTGGTTGCGGGAATGCATCCCCTAACGGGCTGTCAGGCTAACACGGATGGTGATGAAGCCATGAACTCAATCAAGGTTGAAGCCGATGCCAAAGAGGTCGAAAAGGGCCTCAAGTACAAGGACATTGTCCCAGGCGATGGCGCCGAAGCCAAGCCCGGCATGGCCATCACGGTGCACTACACCGGTATGCTCATGTCCAATGGCAAAAAGTTCGACTCCAGCCTCGACCGTGGCGAACCATTCACCATCAACCTCGGCGCGGGCGAAGTCATCACCGGCTGGGACAAGGGATTGGTTGGCCTCAAGGTTGGCGGAAAGCGCCGCCTTTATATCCCCAGCGAAATGGGCTATGGCGTTCGTGGCGCCGGTCGCGACATTCCGCCCAATTCCGATCTCGTGTTTGATGTCGAGCTGAAAAAGGCGGAAGGCAAGCCCTGGGAAGAGATCAAGGTTCCCGCGGACGCCGTGAAAACCGCCAGCGGTCTTCGTTATGTCGACACCAAAGCCGGCACAGGCGAAACCGCCGTCGCGGGCAAAAAGGTCACCGTCCACTATCTGGGCGTTCTTCAGAAGAGTGGCAAAAAGTTCGATGCCAGCCTCGACCGCAACGAACCCTTTCAGTTCCCCCTGGGCGCGGGCCGCGTGATCAAGGGTTGGGACGAAGGCGTCGCAGGGATGAAGGTCGGCGGCAAGCGGACCCTTTATATTCCCGCCACTTTGGGCTATGGCGATCGCGGCGCGGGTCGTGTGATTCCTCCGGGAGCCGAATTGGTGTTCGAAGTCGAACTGCTCAAGGTCGACTAAATCCCTTGTGGTGGACCCTGAAACAGGCCCGCCATCGGTTCAAGAGAAAGATAATTGGGGCGTTGCCTTTGCTGGCAGCGCCCCTTTTTGTTTGGGCTTTTATTGGGCCTTGGATATCCGCGATTCAGGCCAAATGGGATTACCCTTTGGCGGCCTCTTCAAGAATGGCCCAGGTGGATCCGGTTCCGATCCGGTTGATCCCCGCGTCGAGCAAGGCGACCGCCTGGGCGAGGTTGCGGACGCCTCCCGACGCCTTGACTCCGACATGGTCGGGGACGGATTCGCGCATCAGTTTCAAATCGTCCATGGTGTAGCCTGCCGTGGCATAGCCGGTCGAGGTTTTGACAAAATCGGCTCCGGATGAGGCCGCGACAGCGCACAATTTCCGCTTTTGCTCATCGTTTAATAGACAGGTTTCCAGGATGACCTTGAGTTTGGCGCCTGTGCGGTGAGAAAGTTCGGCGATGGTGTGGATCTCGTCGGCGACTTTGGTCCATTCGCCTCCGGCGACCCAGCCCAGATTGGCGACCATATCGAGTTCGCGGGCTCCATCGGCAAGGGCTTGGGCCGATTCGGCAAGTTTGATCCGTGGGTGCATTCCCCCCTGTGGGAAACCGATCACGGTGCTGGCGACAACGCCCGACCCCTTCAGAATGGTCGCCGCTCCCAACACCATCCAGGGCTTCACACAGACCGAGGCCAATCCGGCGACTTTTGCCTTGTGGCAGGCCTCCTCCATATCCGCCATCGTGGCCAGTGGGGCTAGCACGGCATGGTCAATGAGGAGGGCAAGTCGCCTGGAGAGAGTGGGTGTCATGACCTGTGGCCTTTGGTGGTTTTCCGAGCTTCATGGTTTAGTGTAGGCGACAAGGATCAACCGAGACACTTTCCGATGAAAGCCGCCGGCCGTGGAAGCCAGGATCGCAATAAACCACCAAAAAAATCCTGGCGCGCAGACAAGTGGTCCCTGTTACCGTTGCAAATCCAATAAAAAAACTAACAATATATGGATTTAAATTTCTGTCTCTTATACACATCTCCGAGCCCACGAGACCAGAGAGGATATCGT
>CAWUOD010000208.1:0-6031 GCA_963923115.1 uncultured Singulisphaera sp. | reverse complement strand
CTCTCTGGTCTCGTGGGCTCGGAGATGTGTATAAGAGACAGCCTCACGGGCGAACACAGGACCTATGACCGGAATCTGGCAATATTTGACCGCATCCAGCCCAAAACCAATTCCCGGACGGGGCACCTTTTTGGTGGGGCATGGGAACTGGCTGCCCGACTCAATTACATCAGCCTCAATAATCTCAACAAAAACGGTGTGGCGGTTTATGGCGGGCAGTTGATGGATCCCACCTTTGGTGTGAATTGGTATCTGAACCCTTATACCAAGTTCACCATGAACTACATTCCCGCCTATTTGAATCGCGCATTGGCGGGCCCCAACCAGGCACTAGATGGCAATCAGGCAAGAAGCCAGGCAAACGCCTGGGGCCTTCAGGCCCAAGTGGATTTTTAACCCCTTGGGAGTTCGGATCAAATGAAAACAGGCAATTTTTTGATTTTAATATTGACGGGCCCAGGGGCTATTGCACATAGGGGCTTTCGGTGAACAAGGGGGGGATACCTTGTTTATCCATTGCCTTGAATCAAAAGTTTCAGGGCCTTCGGGGGGAATTACTTTGAATTACTTCAAGCCCAAACGGGTCCTATCCGTACTTGGATTGGCTATTGGATTGTTTGTTGGCGCCGAAAGCCGGTTGATTGCTGTTTCGCCATTTTTGTTCCCGGATGAGCCTGTTTCCTCGCAAAATGCACCCCCGGTGGTTGCCCCGGAGCGAAATTCCGGCGGGGCAATGGTCCCACCCGAAGGACCTCAACCGAATGAGTATGGTGAGCCTACTCCTGGACCGGGATTGTTTGATCGGTTTCGCGAGGGGCCCGCGATAGTGCCTCCAGAGGGGCCCCAGCCCAATCAATATGGGGAGCCCATGGTGTTGCCCCCACTTGTGGGTGGCGGGAAAAAATACCCGTCTGTCCAGATAGGCGGCGTAATCTCGATGGATTCCGTTTGGTACTCTCAAAGTACACAAAATATCAAGTCTGTCGGCGATGAACCCGATGGAACGGCATTCAAGCGCGCGCGATTGACGGCTTTTGGTTCCGTTGCTGAAAATATCGACTATCGATTTCAGTTTGATGTGGGTGGATTTGGGCGGCCAACAGTAACTGACATGTACATGGATGTGAAAGAGGTTCCATGGTTTGGCCGGGTTCGAATAGGCCACTTCAAACAGCCGTTTAGTCTCGAGGAATTAACAAGCTTCAGGTTTAACCCTTTTATTGATCGCTCAAGTCAATTCATGTTCAACCCTGTCCGCCGAACAGGAATTGGATTCTATGACTGGGACAAAGAGGAAAAATGGACCTGGTTTTTCAGCGTGTTTCGCGCGGCAAATGATTTCTATGGAAGTGATCTCACGGACAAGGGGGGTGTGGGGGGCGCCGGGCGTATCACCCACTGTTTTTATTACGACAACGAGGGAGCCGATGTTCTCCATGCGGGAACCTCATACGCGATCGTTGCGCCTTCCAATGGGATGGTGAGTTTTGGCCGGTTTGGCGGAAATGCTCCCGAACTGGGTGTTATTCAGGGACAGTGGAACACGACAGGATTTCAGCAAAACCAGAGCATGATCTGGGCGTTCAACATGCCCGCCGATTATTACCAGTATTTTCATGCGGAAACAGCTTTGGTGCGGGGCCCCCTCTCGATTCAGGGCGAGGCCGACATTGTTCCGATTTCGATGAGTTATAACCCGAAAAGTTTCGACAAAAAGACCATGAATAACCTGGGTACCACGCCTGTGTTTGGCGGATTTTATGTCTTCGCGACCTACTTCCTGACGGGGGAGCATCGCACATATGACCGCAACCTGGCTATTTTTGATCGCATCAAGCCTAAAACCAATATGGAGAAGGGGAAACCTTTTGGGGGAGCCTGGGAGGCGGCGGTCCGCTTCAATTATTTGAATGCCATTACGGACAACATCTCGGGTGGACGGATCATGGATCCCACTTTTGCCCTGAACTGGTATTTGAACCCCTACACCAAGTTTTCGTTTAATTACATCCCCGTTTGGATCAAGGCCCCAAATGGAACACAAGCCACAAATGACCGGACCTACAAGCAGCCTCTTTACAACAGCCAGGCAAGCGCCTGGGGTGTTCAGGCCCAGGTCGATTTTTAGCGATTCCTGGGAGCGTGGAAAAGCCTTGAGGGTCCCGGGTTTATGGGTTTCCTTGCTGAACAGCCCTATTCTCCGCGTTGGCCATCTGCTCGCGTGCCGCCAGAAAAAGGAGTCCGAGTACCACGGCCATCAAAAGGACAATAGCTCCTATTTTCATCTTGAATGCGCCCGGGTCGGGGGACCAGGCGCCACATTTGAAACAACTGGATTGGTTTTTCCCCACCCGGGTGAAACACACACGACATTTTGGCATGGCAATGCTGACCGTTTTGCAAAAATGAAAGATTAATAATGTTTGTTTTACCACAGGGAAAAAGCTTCCTCAAGGCGATCGTGCCCGGTTCAATAATCTGACACATAAAAATTGCGGGGATAGATGGTTTGTCTTTTTGGAATTCACAAGTTAAAAAGATAGGTTTCTTTCTGGTTTTTGGTTGGCTTCTATATTGAAAGACATCAAGTGGATTGTGTTTGGAATTACTCCTGGATTCGTTTCAGTGCTTCCTCGACGGCGTGGCGGACCGCCCTGCCCGATAGTGTTTCGTGTGCAAGCAGACCGGCCAGGATAGCTTCAACCGCATCCCAATGGCCTGGTTGTTCCAAAAGGTGGAGGGTTCTATCAATGGTTCTTCGAACCAGCCTTTCCGCCCGATCACGCGATCCCGAGCGTTCTTCTGCCAGAGTGAGGGAACGCAAAAGGTCGGTTTGGGCGCCTTGGGCGTCGGCTTTCCCCAGATGGCGGATTTCCGCCGCGACTCCCGCCAGGGAAATTTGCATTTCCCGGTCGATATGATCTTCCGTCGGGCGCCCTTTCCCTTTTTGAAACTTGCAAATGCCAGCAAATCTACCCCTTGGGCGAATGGATACCTCATGGACAGGCCGACCCAAAACAAAAGCCACCACGGCGTGGCCCGCTTCATGGACGGCGGTCCTGATGGGGTCATTTTCTGCCTTGCGGGCTTCGGTTGAGATTTTTTTTGGCGGGATTTCCTCGGACATGCGGACCTCGCTTGACCCCAAACGGCTCATAAACTAAACTACCAATGTGCCGGGTGAAAACCTGGGACAGTTACCCGGTAGTGTAACGGTAGCACAAGAGTTTTTGGCACTCTTTGTGAAGGTTCGAATCCTTCCCGGGTAGTTATCTTTTGATAGTATTTTGATTTCGTTCTCTCCATCCCCATTCAAAATCTGAAATTTCTCCCGCTGCCTCACAGATTTTGTCAAATTGTTTGGATTTATGGTTATTGGCAACCGATTTTCCTGATTTTTGTGTTTGTTGTATGCCCCGCTGATTTCGCGGACTTTGTGCCATCGGTCACAAACAAATTAACGGAATTGGTCATGGAAATTCCGTTAGGCGGCCTCTCATTTCCACTTCCTATCCGAATTGCCAACTAAACTGGACGGGAAAGGCCATCCGGGGTAGGTTGATTTTCTCACCATCCGGGTTTCGCTCGGTCGTTTTTTTGCCGAGTTCTTTATGTTCCAAAGAAATTCCCTGCTCTCGCTAATCCTTTGGCTTGTCTGTGCGCTTGCGACCAGGGCCCAGGATTCCCCGGACCAATTTTTTCAGTCACAAATCCGACCCTTTATGCAAAAATATTGTCAGCGATGTCATAATGCTGACAAGCCCACATCCGGCGTGAGAGTGGACAATCTGGAATCGGGCTTTGAAGAACGCCAGTTGAAACTTTGGTTGGCAATCCTGCATCAGACCTCCCATGGAGCCATGCCGCCTGAAGGAGCTCTACAGCCCGACGAAAAGCTCAAATCGGCTGTTGTCTCCTGGATGGAAAAAGGGATTGCCAAGGCCCGAATGCGCCCGACGCCCCGCAACGGGTCCGCGAGGCGATTGACTGTCGCGCAATACCGCAACACCTTGCGCGAATTGCTTTTGCTGGACGACAACCTGGCGGATAACCTGCCCCCGGATGCGGTCTCCAAAGACGGGTTTCTCAACAACCAGGAGACCCTGGCGCTTTCGCCTTTGCTTTTGGAGTCCTATTACGACATTGCGGAGAAAGCTTTGGAGCGATGCATTGTCGACCCGAAATCCAAACCAACCATTCAAAACATTCGCCTCGATTTCGGCTCCGGGATCAACCCCGCACCGCTTAGGGAAAATTTGATCCTAGGCGCCGATAGCGTGCTTTTGAACAATGCCGATTTTCTGGTGCGCGAATTGAAGCCCGGGAAACCCTTTGAATTCGCTCCCTTTTCCATGCGTACCCGATATCGGTTCATCGAAGGCTACCAGGGGAACGACACGGTCAGGGGTTGGCGGGATTATGACAGCATATACCACGCTGTTTTTGCCTGCATGCGGGGAACCCAGGGATATCCCAAAGGGAAAGCCTATTCCACCGTTTCCGAGGGATTGCTACTTCGGCCCGCCATTCCAAGCACCGAAATCTTCGGAGTGGAAAGCACTTATGGTCCCCGGGCCAATTTCAAAATCGCTTTGCGGGAACTGCCCGACCATGGCCGGTTCCGGGTGACTGTTACCGCCGCGAAGTATCAGGATGGGCTTTTGCTTGATCCGGGGACAGAGCCTGCCCATGGGGCAAAACAGGTGGATTGCCTGAACCCCGAACAAAGCCAGACGGTCAATATCCCCACAGATGGGATCTATCAGGTGGATTTGCTTTCCGAAGGGGATGGCCAGAAGACAGCCCCCGATGCATCCCGGCTCAACCAGGCTCTGATCGGCAATTGGCCTCTGAATGGTTCCGTCTCATCCGAACCCGACACAAGGCACCTTGCCGGAGTCCTGAAGGCGGATGCGAAATTTGTGGAAAGCCCTTTCGGGAAAGCACTCGCCCTGGATGGTTATGAGGATGCCATGCGGGTCCCCCGTCATGAATCCATGTCGGTGGGCCAGGGGGATTTCAGCGTCTCCGCATGGATCCATCCCCGGGAATTGCGGCAAGCAGGAATCGTTTGCCTGGGAAAATATAACTGGACCCACGGCTGGTATTTCGACATGCCGGGAGGCAATGGCGTCTTGCGGTTGGAAACGGCCGGCCCGGATAACAAATCCAATGGCACCGTGGCCTCGGCCCCCGGGGCCATTCAGGCAAATAAGTGGCAACATGTGGCGGCGGTGGTCAGTCGGACAGGCCAGACCAGATTATTTGTTAATGGTTATCAGGTGGCCGAAGGGAAGATTGGCGGGGCGAATCTGGACAATCCCAAAGTGGATTTGCATGTTGGCCGAATCCAGGACGCTCATCAGTTCCTGGGAGAGATCTCCCAAGTCCGTATTTATAAAAGGCCTTTGAACAATGCGGAAATCCAGGCTCTTGTCGAACCAGGCAGGCGCTTCGCCTCGCCACCCCAGGACAAGGGAAGCGATGTGGAACTGGCGTTGGGAAACAGAAGCTTTGCCGGAACCCGGACTCAACCGGCGTTTCTTGCGGTCCGCCTTGCCGCAGGGCCATTGGCGGTTTCCCTGAAAAAATCGGGCGGGCGCAAGGTGAAAAAAATCCAATTCGTGGAGCTGCCCCAAAACTCCCCAATCGCCCGGAAGTTCCTGGCATTCGAGAAACGGGATCCCCATGTGGGGGTCCACCTCGGATTGCGGCGCGATTGCGGTAGCACCCTGTCGCCTGTGGGAAGCCCCCAAATCATCCGGGGGTCCGGTTTCAGCAAATACACCTTCGAGGGCGCCATCCGTAACCATCCCAGCCCCGATGTGGAAAAGGATAATGTCAATTACCTTGCCGGAGTGCGGGAAATCGGCGTCCGCAGCGAGTACACCGATGGTCGGGACATCCCAAGACTTCTGATTCGTTCCGTTGAGTTTGAGGGACCATACATTGAAACCTGGCCTCCCAAAACGCATGAGAATTTATTCCTGTCTCTTATACACATCTCCGAGCCCACGAGACCAGAGAGGAT
>CAWUOD010000207.1:0-6031 GCA_963923115.1 uncultured Singulisphaera sp. | reverse complement strand
CTGTTCGCATTCTTTATCTGGGTGATGCCCAAAATGATATTTGGGCCCACTGGTCACGAGTCATACGCCAGGCCATACTGTCCGGGTCATCGCCTGATCTGATCCTCCATGCCGGCGACCTGATCAACAAAGCCCAAAACGATGCCGAATGGGGGGATTGGCATCGGGCAGCGGGTTGGATTCATGCGTCCGTCCCTTCCCTGGCCACACCAGGAAATCATGAATACCCCCTTGGTGTCCCAATTGGGGGGAAATCGATAACCAACCTGAGTCCCCATTGGAGGCCCCAATTCAATCTGCCGGAAAATGGACCCAAAGGACTTGAGGAAACCTGTTATTTTCTTGATTACCAGGGAGTTCGCCTGATCAGTCTCAACTCCAACGAAAAGCTCGACGAGCAGGCCAAATGGCTGGATGGCGTTTTGACGAATAATCCATGCAAGTGGACGATCGTGACCTTTCATCATCCGGTATGGTCGGGAGCCAAATCCCGGGACAGCGTAAAAGTTCGCCAGGCATGGCGTAAAATTCTTGAAACCCATCGGGTTGATCTGGTGCTTACCGGACACGATCATACTTATGCCCGCGGGACCAGCCCCGAAGCGTCAGGCAATGAGCCCGGGTCATTTTCGGATCACGGAACCGTATATGTGATCTCGGTGAGCGGTCCCAAAATGTATGAGCCCGCAAGGATGCCCTGGATGCGGACCAACCTGAAAGACACCCAAACCTATCAATTGGTTGAGGTGGGAGTTCACAGTATTCGGTTTCGCGCGATAACACCAGATGGTCAATATGTGGACAGCTTTGATATCGAGCGCCGTGATGATGGAACCAATCGTGTTGTGGAAAAAGGACCAGGAGCCCCAACGGCCGCCAATGCATCGGAGTATAGGGGAAAAGAACCAAAAACAGGAAAAGTTGGGGGGGAGCGTGGCGACACCCGGACGACCCGAAACGCCATCGAATTCCCCAGGGATCAGGGGCCCTCGGGTCTGATGGCGGCCCTGGCGATGATCTCACTTGGGGGGATATTGGCGGGTGTCTCCTATTGGAAAAAATAATCCGGACGAATCGGTGGGTTTTGAATCGCAATTGGCCATCCCGATTTGGGAAAAATCGGACCGCTTCCTTACGCCCGGCATTTCCCTGGGCCGGCGGATCCTTTCGGTCAAGGGTGTTTAATCAGCCGGAAGGTCATGTTTTCGAGCGTTTTTTCCATTATGCCCTAGAATTTCCCGGGCGCCACATCCCGGATAAGGAAGGCGGGAATTTGGGGATTTTATGAGCTACCTGACTCTCTTTTTTGTGCTTTTTTCAGGACTTGGATCGCCCCGGCTTCAGGCCGCGCCACCACCGGATTCTTCCCCGCCTCAGGGGCCGTTTGACCAATCCTTGGCGATCATGCCACAACCCTTTGACAAGGGGCCATTCTATTGCGTGCGGATCCCCAAATGGGTCAGGCAGACAACCGGAGCGGGTTACACACTTTCGGGAATGGATTCAGCCGCCCGCGCGCGGGCCGCCTCCCACGGGGTGACCCTGAGCGAGGTCAATTTCGTCGATCCTTTCTACCCCTATTACGACAGCAAATTATTGAAAAGGCGAAGCCCCCATGTCGGACTCGACAGGCTTCCCGGGGAAATCGCCGAGTACAAAAAACTGGGCGTCAAAATTCTCGCTGTTTATCCCCCAACCCTACAGGGTGAAGTCTATGAAGCTCATCCCGATTGGCGCCGAATCGACACCAACACCTCCACCATCCCGACAATCGACCTCAAAAAGTTTCCCCATGGGGGGATGCTATGCCCATTGGGTCCCTATGGTGATTTTTTCATTGATGTCCTCTCGGAGATGCTAACCCAATTTCCCGATATCGACGCCTTTAGCTTTGATGGTCTGCATCATGGCGGAGTCTGTTATTGTGAGCATTGCCGAAAAAATTACAGGACGGATACCGGATCGGAAATTCCTCCTGTTAACATGGAGGATCCAAAGTTCAGGCGCTACCAGCACTGGGCGGACCGCAAACTCGAGGACCTTGTCCGCCGCATGCAAATCCGACTCAAGGGGATCAAGCCGGATGTGGCCCTGGTCACCTGGTCGACAAATGCCGGCCGTTGGGGCCATTTTCTCAGTATTCCCAGAAATATGCCTGCCCGCATGAACCTGCTCTTTGACGCGCCGGACCAGGAACTTTGGCTGGATGAGACGAACCGGGGAAATTCCATCGTTCCGGCCCTGGGCTCCGCGTATGTTTGGGCCACGACCAATCACCGGGTCGGTTTCAGCGAGCCTTACATCCTCTCGCACGGAAATCCATACGGTAAGGACAGTTTTCCCGACCATGAAATCGAGCGGAGGATGATGTTGGCTCTGACACACGGGTCAATCCCTTCGATCGCGGTTGCCCAGCCTCCCAGGTTGCAGAAGCCTCTTTACCGAATCCTGGACGAAGTCCAAAAACGAAAACCATGGATTCTGAACCGCTCCCCGATGCGCCATGTCGCGCTTCTATTAAGCGACAACACACGGAATTTTTATGGTCGTTCGGCAAGCGCCGTCGAGGAGCGCTACATGGCCCATGTTCTTGGGGCTTATCGGGCCATGATTGAGGAACATATCCCGGTAACCCTGATCAATGATTGGAACCTCAATGAAAAGGACTTGTCGGGTTACGAGGTCCTTGTTCTTCCCAACGCGGCATGCCTGGATGATGACCAGGCAAAAGCCATCCGTAATTTTGCCAGAAAAGGAAAAGGGGTGATCGCATCCTGCGAAACCGGCCTGTTCGATGCCTTTGGTGACCCACGACCAGGTTTTGTCCTTTCAGACATCTTTGGGGTAGACTTCAGGGGAAGGATACAGGCGCCACCACCCGTGTCGCAGCCCGATGTCAATTTCGCGAAATCCATCGGCCCCGATTATTGGGAGAAACGAAAGAACATCCTTGATTTTACGACAAAATCGTGTGGTGAAAATTGGCCCGGAAGGGATTTGGACGCGCTGATCGGTCCCGATTCGGTCACTTTCAAGGGGCCCGCCCTAAGGGTCGCCAACCGTCCAGGGACCAAAATCCTGGGATCCTTCAAAGCCAGGGAATCCCCCGACTTGACCGAAAGCCCAGCGATCGTTGCCTCCGAAAAGGGAAATGTGATCTACATGGCCGGAGGATTTGATTCCGCCTATTATCTGTATCCCTATCCTTATCAGAGAAAAATACTTGCCCAAGCCGTCGGTTTGGTGGCACCCGATCCCCCCGGCATCTCATTGGAAGCCCCCATGTGCGTTCACGCGGGATTTTTCATCAAGGATTCCCCCGGTGGGAAAGAAATCCTTCTTCATCTTTTCAACAACCTCAACACAACGGGCAATCATGCCAAACCGGACGAGGATGTCCCCCTTAGGGAGGAGACCGTTCCGGTTAGGGATATCCGGGTTCGTCTGAATGACGCCCCGAATGGCCCAATCACCTGGCAACCAGCCGGGATTCCCCTCAAAAGGCAAAAGGATTCCAAAGGGGTGTTTGTCACCATCGACAGGTTGGATGTTCATGGAATTTTGGTGATTGAACCCGCCAATGGAAACGGCAAATGACAAATCGCAAAATTGTCCATCTTGCCTGTCGGGGTATGTATGTCCGGCTTGGAAGGAAAGGGAATTTGGACCGGGAAAACATAATCCCTGCCAACGAATACCGGGATCAAGGAGTTAGAATGGGGTAAGTCCATTTGTTTAATGGGTGGATGGTTTGGGCATCCCTCCTGAAACCGGGGCTGGGCTCTGATTTTTCAGGCCCAATTTCTTTTGGAGATTCAATCAATGCGACAAACAGCATGGAATTCCTCTAGGCCTGGTTTGCAATCTTTTACCGTCCCAGGCGGATCTCGTCGCAATTTTTTGGGCGGATTGGCCAGTTTGGCTCTCGGGCCATTGGTTAGAATGGGGGTGCCTGGCGTGGGAATCCCCTTTTTGGGATCCACTGCATTGGCCAGGGATCCCCGGAGCCAAGAGCCCTCCTTGAAAATGAAAACACCCACAGACGGTCTGAACCAATTAGGCTGGGAGCTTTTTGGCAAACTGGGAACAGGCGATCTTTTCCTGAGTCCATCGAGCATTGGTCTTGCATTGGCCATGGCGGAGCAGGGGGCTCGTGGAGAAACCCGTGATCAAATGCGCAAAGTTCTCCACCTGGATGGGACTCAAACCGATAGGGATCCGGGCTGGCGAAACATTATTGATTCCCTGCGCGCCGAAAAACCGGGAAGGCAAGTGAGCTTGGCAAACCGGTTGTTTGGCCAGAAGGATTATGGTTTCCTGGCGGAATACACCACCCTTTTGGGAAAATGGTTTGACGCCCCGCTTGAAGAGGTCGATTACCAAAATGAACTTGAGAAATCCCGGACACGAATCAACACCTGGGTCGAGGAACAAACCCGCAACATGATCAAGGACCTTGTCCCCAAAGGAGCCCTGACCCCTTTGGCCAGGCTGGTTCTCGTCAACGCGATCCATTTCAAGGGGGAATGGCTTGCGCCTTTTGAAAAGGGTTCCACCAGGCCCCAACCATTTGAGACCGCCCCGGGCAAAAGCATAACCGTTGACCGGATGAACAAAACCGGCTCCTATGTTACCAGGTCCACGGCCGAGGCCGAATCCCTGGAACTTCCCTGCAAGGGTGGCGACCGGAGTGTGCACTTCATCCTTCCCAAAAAGCGCCATGGGCTGGCGGGGGTGGAAAAAAACCTCACCATAAAGGATCTGGAAGAGCTTCTGTTTTCCGGGGCCCAGGCCTCTTATGTGAAACTGGGACTCCCCAGGTTCAAGCTGGAATCGAGCAACACGCTCAATAATGGCCTGATCGAGTTGGGGATGCCGCTCGCTTTTGTCCCCAAGGCGGATTTTTCTGGAATGCATGGGGGCAAGGAGCCGCTTTTTATCGACCAGGTCATTCACAAAGCGGTGCTTGTCGTGGACGAAAAGGGCGCCGAGGCCGCAGCGGCAACTGCCATCATGATGCGAACGCTTTCCGCAAGGGTTGACCCGCCAAAGGAATTTCTTGTCGATCAGCCCTTCCTGGTGGCTATCACCGATAAAACGACAAAAGGAATCCTCTTTTTGGGCCGTGTGGCAACACCCAAAGCCAAATAGGAAAAAATCCCGGAATCCGGTTTGAAGGCTTTGAATGGTTGGTTGCCGCAAACCCCTGACTGCCGTTCAAAGCCTTGGAAAATTCGAGGGAGTATTCCCCGGTTTTGGAAAAACCGCCCGCTCCACCGAGTTAGGCGGGAATCTGGCCGGATACCGGCGGGTTTGGGCCCGAAACGAAAAAAACGGATTAAAATTCCTCAAGCCCTGGTTCATGCCCACGGATCGTCAATAACCTGATAGCCTTATTCCAATCCATTACACGAAAAAACCTAAGAGAACCATCCGCGGTTACAGCCTGAAACCCGCCGGTATGAAAGGAGTAGGGCTGGGCTTTGTTTGTGGTCTCCCCAATTCCTTTTCCAAAAACTGGCCCTGTGGGCTGGGGAGTCTCCGCGACAGGACTGGTCGGAATTCCCAGATCGAGAACATAGGGCCCGGTAGTATCCGCCCAGCACGAAGCTCTGGTCGGCTCCGGGATGCCACCAGCCTCGCGATAGCGTATCACGGATCTTGATAATCCATACATATCTGGTCGGCCCGCCGACTCGGAAATCAGGATGGTCTGGGATATTCCGTCAAGAAAGTCATCAAGTTTGGTGGGCGCGTTGGCGATCATCGCTCCCCGGGTTCTTTTGAAAAGATCAAGCGGATCCTTATTTTCCGGATTCATTACCAGACGATATTGGTCCGGTTCGATCCCCAAAACGACCTCGTAATCGGAGGTGGTAAGGGGCCGGTCAAAAGCAATCGGCCTGGATCCCTTTTCCAATACCAAATTCCGCACATCGGGTCTAATCGGAACGGATGGGCATTCGAAAGTGCCGATTGGCGTCACGGCAACAACGGAAAGATTCTCCCCCTCGTGCCATGGTTTATCCGC
>CAWUOD010000206.1:0-6032 GCA_963923115.1 uncultured Singulisphaera sp. | reverse complement strand
GCGAACAAACCCAAACCCGTAAGGACCAGAACACGGCTGACCCGGCTGGATTGATAATGGGACGGGCGGACGGTAATTCCGGGAAGGTGCTCTTGGATTTTATGCTCATTACCCCGACTAATGTACTCCAGATAAAGGTTTTTGATGGACTTCATTTGGGTCAATGCTTCCACATCCTTTTCCCTGAGCCTTCCCTCGGCGTTGGGCCACAAATTCGTTTTCAGAATTTGCAGATGGGGAAGTTTCACCAGGGGAAGCAAATGGGAGGGAGCGGGATCCTTGAGTACAGGCGCATTGACCTGAACCAGCATTTGTCTCAGGGTTTGGGGCCATCTGGCCTCATTCCAGGTGGATTGGTCCAATCCAAGGATTCCCAGGGTCTCCAGTGGTTGCCTTTCCAAAGCGGACCAACCCCGATCCGTCAAATGCTCCAAATGCACGATGTAGAGCGACTTTAATTGTTGGAACTCGAGCAATTTCACAAGCTGATCTTCGCTTACCGATCCCCACAACACCAGGTGTTTCAAGGCCGGCAACTTCCCCGGAATTCGCAAGGGGGAATTGGGGCGAAACGCATAATGGTTTCGGGCATTTTCGCGTATGCCAACCGGGTTGGGTATTTTCAGATCTTTAATTGGATCCTCTAAAAGATAAATGGGACTTATCGAAATGCTTTCGACTCTGGATAAATCCGCTGGAAGCATTTCCCAATTCACGCCCGACCAATCGCCCGGGATCGACTGGGACGAACCGGTATGATTCCAGCCCAGGCAAACCGTCAATATGCAACCGACAAGGTAGACACCCAGGACGACCCATGTCATCCACCAGGATGTGAAGGAACGAAGCACCGCGAGGGTGGGGCGTCTATTGGATGGTTTCATGATCGATTCCCTTGTCGATTCTTTTGGAGAAGCGCGCCGCTTGATGGAAGACCCTCAGGGTTTTATTCGTGATGAAGCTCGACAAAGATCTCTTCCAGATTCAAATCCTCGACCATGATTTCGGCGTTGTACCGGGACCGGATTTCGTGGAGGAGGTTTTCGTCCATGTCGGTGACCGCAACTAGGGCCTGGTCGCGTTCCACCTGCATTCGCAACGCTCCCCGGATCTGAAGGTTTTCCGGCAAAATTCCGGATGATTTCAACCTCAGTCGCTTGACCCGATCCTTGATCGCATCCAGTTCATCGAACAGCACGAGCCGCCCCTCCCGCAGAAACGCGATATGGGTTGCGACCCGTTCGAGATCAGAGGTGATATGGGTCGAGAATAGCACGGTGTGCTGATTGTCCAGGGTCAGGTCCATCAACGAACGCAACAACTCGCGGCGTGCAATCGGATCGAGACTGGCAACGGGTTCATCAAGGACCAAAAGCTCGGGGCGATGCCCCAGTGCAAGGACCAGGGCGAGTTTTTGCTTTTGGCCTGTGGAAAGGGGCCCCACTCTGCGATTGCGCGGAAGGTCCATTCGTTCCAATAGCAAATCGGCCCAATCAGGATCCCAATTTTCATAAAAGGCCGATGTATAGGCGACAATCTGTTCGACCCGCATCCAGGGATAAAGCTGGACCACCTGGGGAACATATCCCAGTTTGCCTTTGGATTTGGTGCCGAGGTTCCACGGATCCTCGCCAAAGAGGGTCGCTTTTCCCCGGGTTGGTTTCAGCAATCCCAAAAGGCATTTGATCAGCGTCGATTTTCCTGATCCATTGGTGCCGACCAGTCCCACCACGGCGCCTGCCGGGATGGTCATATCGACCCCTTTCAGAACCTGTTGGGTCGAAAAATTTTTCCAAAGGTCTTCGCAAACGACAAGCGGGGGACGGCCATCGGAAAGTGTGGCCTGATGGCCTTCATGTGATGTTGCGTTCATGATTGGGGTTCCCTGGTGTCCAACAGATCCAAAGAGTTTTTGACCAATTGGAGAACCTCGTCCCCCGGCAATTTCATTTGCCAGGCCAGGGTTGCCAATTGGTCGACCAGAGGACGAATTTGTTCCAGTCGCTGTTCTGAGGATCCCGGGAGGGTGGATGGTTTGACGCGCATCCCAATACCACGATCCCGTTCGAGGATCCCCTCGGCTTCAAGACGGGCATAGGCCTTCGAGACGGTCATCAGGTTGATTTGGAGTTCTTCGGCCATTTGCCGAACACTTGGCACCAGATCCCCGGGGGCCAACCTTCCGCTGGCGATCAATAACCGGATCTGATCCATCAATTGGCGATAGATAGGCACACCCGATGAGGGGTGAATTTCAAACAGTAAAGAGAAGGGTGTTCCCATATTTGCCGGTCTTGATCCCAAACCGAAGCGGCAGGTGTATAGTGTCTTATTACTGTAAGACACATAGGGATGGGTGTCAAGCGGCTTTGCCCTGAATCCATGAACAGTAGGGTTGAGAAAGGCCAAAATGTCGGGGAGCGCGGGCCAATCCTTCCGGTTTAACCCAAAATTGGGGGGAGCGGGTGGCAGTTGCGGTCCAGGATGCAATTGTTCTTACAGTGGCCCATCGCGATACCTTTTTCTCGGGCTTGCCCAGGCGGGAGGGATGCAAGTTGCCCCCACAACGCTCCCCGTGACGAAAGAACCCCGCCAGGTCACCCTCGCCAAGTTACCCTCTTCAGGTAATCAGCCAAATTAACTTCCCACCGGGAAATCCCGCAAATTGAACTCGGATGCAGCCTCTCCTAGCTTAAACAGTAGCGAGGAAGGGACCGGCAGATCCGGCCCCCGCCGAATCAAGAGAACCGTCAACCATGAAGATTCACGAATACCAGGCCAAGGAACTCCTGGCCAAGGCCGGAGCGCTTGTGCCCCGGGGTCTAGTCGCTACCACGCCTGAAGAGGCCGTGAAGCATTTCGACACTTTCGGCGGCAAGCCGGTGGTCCTCAAGGCACAAGTCCACGCGGGTGGCCGCGGCAAGGGTCGTTTCGTTGGAGGCCCGGCCGATCTGGGCGGCGTGAAATATATCACCAGCCGCGAAAAGGTCGCCGATATCGCCAAGGCCATGCTGGGACAGTCGCTCGTCACCATCCAGACTGGCCCCGAAGGCCAAAAGGTCTCGACCCTGCTTGTCCAGGAAGCCGCCGATATCGCCCGGGAAATTTATCTTGGCATGGTTCTTGACCGCGCCAAGGGCGTTCCCGTCGTCATGGCTTGCGCCGAAGGTGGCGTTGACATCGAACATGTCGCCGCGACAACTCCTGAAAAGATCCTCAAAGCCGAAGTGGATCCGGATTCGGGTCTGCTCCCTTGCCAGGCCCGCCGTCTTGCTTATGCGATGGGTTTCCTGGGTGAACAGGCCACCAAGGCCGAAGCCATGATGATGGCCCTTTCGAAGGCCTACCTCGAATACGATTGCGCCCTCGCGGAAATCAATCCGCTGGTCGTCACGCCTTCGGGCGAGGTCATGGCGCTTGATGCCAAGATGACCTTCGATGACAACGCGCTCTTCCGCCATCCCTGTGTGGAAGCACTCCGCGACCCGACCGAGGAAGACCCCGCCGAAGCTCGCGCCGCCAAGTCGGGCCTCAGCTTCGTTCGGATGGACGGCTCCATCGGCTGTCTTGTCAACGGCGCCGGTCTGGCCATGGCGACCATGGACATCATCAAGTACCACGGCGGCGAACCTGCCAACTTCCTCGATGTTGGCGGTGGCGCCAACAAGGACCAGGTCACCGAAGCGTTCCGCATCATCCTCGCCGACAAGCGGGTCAAGGCGGTTCTGGTGAACATTTTCGGCGGCATCATGAAGTGCGACACGATCGCCACCGCCATCCTCGCCGCGTTCCAGGAAGTGGGCTTCCATGTGCCCCTTGTTGTGCGCCTCGAAGGGACCAATGTCACCGAGGGGAAGAAAATCCTCGCGGAGAGCGGTCGCAACATCATCACTGCGGATGGCTTGACCGACGCGGCCCGCAAGGTCGTCGAGGCCGCCAAGGCGTAACCCACCCCCGCACAAACCCAAAACACGAGGAAACAAGTTATGAGCATTCTGGTAAATAAAGATACGAAGGTTATCGTTCAGGGTCTGGGCAAGGCCGGGACCTTCCACGCGATCCAGTGCCGGGACTATGGCACCCAGATCGTCGGTGGCGTGGTTCCAGGCAAGGGCGGCACGGTGAAGGAGGGTATCCCCCTGTTCAACACCGTCGCCGAAGCCGTCGAAAAGACAGGCGCAAACGCCTCGATGGTGTTTGTTCCCCCGCCCGCCGCGGCCGATGCGATCTGTGAAGCCGCAGACTCGGGCATCGCGCTGATCGTCGCCATCACCGAAGGGATCCCCGTTGTCGACATGGCGCGCGCCAAGCGCTTCATCAAGGATCGTCCCGGCGTCCGCCTTATCGGGCCCAACTGTCCCGGGGTGATCACCCCCGGACAGGCCAAGCTCGGTATTATGCCCGGCTATATCCACAAGCCGGGCACCGTCGGCCTCATCAGCCGCTCGGGCACCCTGACCTATGAAGCGGTGCACCAGCTCACCGCCCTTGGCCTGGGCCAATCGACCTGCGTCGGCATCGGTGGCGATCCGATCATCGGCACCATCCAGACCGAACTGCTCCAGATGTTCCAGGACGATCCGGGCACTGAAGCGATCCTTCTTATCGGTGAAATCGGCGGAACCGCCGAGGAAACCGCCGCGGAATACATCGCCAAGCATGTGACCAAGCCGGTCGCCGCCTTCATCGCCGGGCAAACCGCCCCCGAAGGCAAGCGGATGGGCCACGCGGGCGCGATCATCTCGGGCGGATCGGGTTCCGCCAAGGACAAGATCGCCGCGCTTCACAAAGCGAACATCCTTGTGGCAGAATCGCCCGCGGATATGGGCGTGACCATGCAAGCCGCGATCAAGCGTCGCAAGTAATGGCCCCGGAGAGCGCGGCATTAGGGAGCTCCCAAAAATCGCAGGGGCCTGGCGCGGAAACCCCGCTGTCGGGCCCTTTTTTTGTCACCCGCCCCAAGGCTAATCAGGACGCATCCAAGTCATGGACCTTCGAACACTTAAAAAGGAGATCGCCAAAGGAGAAGACAGCGTCCGACAATTCAAACAGGATGTAACCAATCCCGATTCATTGGCCTCGGAAATGGCCGCCTTTGCCAATTCGGTGGGTGGCACCATCTTTTTGGGGGTGGCGGACGATGGAAAAGCGGAAGGATTGACTGTTGACGATGTTCGGCGAATCAACCAGATGGTAAGCAACGCGGCAATACAACATGTCCGTAGCCCAATTACCGTGCACTCACGCAACATCAAGGTGGGCAAAAACCGAATTGTGATTGTGCTGGAAATCCCCCGGGGTATCGACCGCCCCTATTTCGATCGAAACGGTGTGATCTGGGTAAAATCCGGGGCGAACAAACGGCGCATCCAATCCAAGGAAGAGCTAAGGCGTATTTTTCAAAGTGTGGATCAGTTTCACGCGGACGAATTGCCGACCAAGGCAGGTGTCGACAAACTCGATGACCTAAGGTTTCGGGATTTCTTGCGAGATTTCTACCAGAGGGATTTTCCGGAATCCAACGATGACCGACTTCGACTCCTTCAAAACATGAACCTGGCAACCGGCGAGGGAACGCTCAACCTTGCCGGAGTACTCCTTTTCGCGGAACGTCCGGAATGGATCAAACCGCAATTTGTTGTAAAAGCCATCCGTTATCCAGGTAAAGACATTCATGTAAGCAAATATGTCGACACCGAAGACATTGCGGGCCCCCTCCCACGAGTGTTCAAGGACGCACTTGGCTTCATCATGAGAAACCTCAGCAAAGTGCAAGCGGGCCGCGGGGTAAATGCTCCGGGCCTTCCGGAAATACCTCAGTCCGTGTTTGAGGAATTGTTAGTCAACGCCTTGGTTCATCGTGATTACCTGATTGATGCGCCAGTTCGAATTTTTGTGTTCGAGGACCGGGTGGAAATTATCAGTCCAGGGCATCTTCCAAACAGTCTCACGGTTGAAAAAATCCGGGCCGGCAACTCGGTGATAAGAAACCCGATTTTGGTTTCGTTCGCGTCCAAGGGCCTTCTCCCCTA
>CAWUOD010000205.1:0-6040 GCA_963923115.1 uncultured Singulisphaera sp. | reverse complement strand
GCCCTGGCGACCTCACTCCATCGGCGTGTTTCCGAAACCCAATCTTCCTAATGGGTAATCAAAAACGGCCAGGCAGCAATCAGCCTGACCGGGATCGGCAAGAACCTCCCCACCATCCCCACCCTATTCCTTGGCAGACTGTCGGGTGACGATGGGCACATAACCCATTTCGAAGCCAGCCGGGGGTGTCACAAGCAGAGCGGGGTCGATATCGGCCACTTTGCCTACCGTGGGTGGTGGAAGATATTCGCGATCTTTTTTCCAATGCCGATGGAGCTTTTCAACCCGCTTTTGCATGCTTTCGCGCTCGCTATCGGTCAGGTCAGCGTTTAGGAGCGCGGGCTGGTCGGCAAACCGATACCAGGAATAGGTCACAACGCTCCCATCCCCCAATTGCGCCTGAAAGGGTCCGGCGACAGGCCCCGGCTTTTTCCAGGAACTCTGCGCATCGTCGGGTGTGACATAGGGTTCGGGGCGTTTCGCTTTGGGCCTTTGAAACTTGTATTGGGCCAATCCGGTTTCGGCGGGCACATCCTTCGGCTGGACCACCACCCATCGTGATTTTTTGTCCTTGTCTGTCACCAAATGAAAGTACTCGGGAAGGGTAACCAAAGGGCCATTTTTCGTATCGGTTTTGGTTACCAACTCCTGGTTCCACTTGTACCCATAGGTATTGGGATCAAGCGCCACAGGACTGGCAAACGAATTCCAGGCAAGCGTCGCTTTTTTCTCCTTGGGCGTATCCGGCAAATAGATTTTCCAGGTGGAGCCACCCTTTCCATTGAAGGTATGAACGCTGGAACCCTTGGGATCGATCGTGCCGCTGGCGGGTGGTCCGTCTTCAAACCAGGTTTTCACCGAATCCCAAAGGGCACTCTTTTCGTACGCGGTGATCCGGTGCACCACCATCGATTCCCCGTTCGCATTGCGGGGAAAGGAAGTCGGGGCGATACGGGCATAGACCTCGCCTTTCGAATCGGTGGACTGGACGCCGGGAACATATTGGGTTTCCATTTGCAGGGCCTTATTCGGATCCGAGGGGCGCGAATCCAGAAACATTCCCGCCACCTTGGGATCTTCCACCGAAGGGCGCGACCAGAAATAGGGGGTGAAGAAGGCGACCGGTCCCTTGAAATTCCCCGTGTTCAGAAACAGGGTCCAGGAATTGTCGCCCGTGGGTACCGGTTTGCCTGCGGTGGTTGCTTTGGGTGTGGTAAGGGGCAAAGGCAAATATCCATATCCGACAAGTTCCCCACAAGTTCCCTGTTTCAGATTGAGGCCATCCGGAGGCCAAAGCACCCAGGGGGAAAGTTGGGCCACGCCATATTTGCCCGTAGGTTTATCCCAGTTTCGTCCTTTGCCCGCGCCGGGACCGTTGGCCCATTCACTGAAATTGCGGGCGACCCCTCCCATGATGAACTTTGGTGTTTCGGTGGCAAAGCGTGTGTCGCGCCACCAGCCCAATCCCCCTTCGATGTCCGAATACATATCGGGGGGCTTGGGACGACCATATTGCGCGAACATCCATGTCCCAAATAGACCCGTCTGGAATCGATCACCCGGATATTGGCCCAGTAAAGGCCAGGCGGCCACATACATGGAGAATCCGGCGTTGTACTTTTCGGGTACCTTGTCGTGGGGAACAAGCAGATACCCGGCCATCTCCCCTTCCCGAATCCGGTCTTGCGCCCGGCAAACCGAAGGCAGGAACGAAACTAGGGCAAACACAAAAGGGATAACCAAACCTTTTTTCGACATCACAGCTCCACATTTGGGTGCCAATATGGTGTTGATTCGGTAGACATGGAATCCGCTATCTCTGAGCATTTCTTTTGATCATTGTATTCAGGGTTTGCATGGTATCCGGTTGCCTTCGCGGATTCGAATGACAAAGGGAACTGGTCAACCTTCGGATCGTCCGCCTAAACGATTACAGCGGCTCCCAGGCAATAACTGCATCATCCCCCGGGATCGGATCGACTGTACAATGAGGCATAGCAACATGGAGAAAAAGATAGTGTCAAGGCGCCTCTGCATTAGCTTGGCTCTTTTCCTGGCATTGCTGGGAGGGTTGGTGGCGTATTTTGCCTACGCGCCCAGAGCGCCGTTGCCCCCTGGTCCCATCGTGGAAGAGACTCTCGACATCGGGGGGATGCCGAGGCATTATCAGGCGTTCGTTCCGGCCAATCTCAAGGATGGGGCAAGCGTCCTTTTTGTCTTTCACCCCTCACAAAGTAGCAGTGGGGAAATTCGCCGCATCGTAGGCGGCGTGTTGGAACGGATCGCGGAACAGGAAAATCTCATCGTGGTCTATCCGGACGGTTTTGAAGGGCATTTCAACGATTGTCGCATTGAGGCGGCCTATAGCGCCCGAAAACTGAATGTGGATGATATTGGCTTCACCAAACGCATCATTGATAAGCTTGTTACCGAAAAGAAAATTGAACCCAAACATGTGTTTGCCCTGGGCTACTCCAACGGCGGGCAAATGGCATTACGGTTGGCGCTCGAAACCCCGGACATGGTCAGGGGTGTGGCAGCGATCGGCGCGAATCTTCCGACTCCGGACAACATGGACTGCAAGATCGCGGCAACACCTTCGCGGTGTGTCGTATTCGTGGCGGGAACACGGGATCGAATCAGTCCCTATCGTGGTGGCCTTGTCACCTTGTTCGGATTTGGCAGCCGGGGCCATGTCCTCTCTTCCCAAGGAAGTGCGGAGTGGTTCGCCAATGCATTGGGTCTTTCCCCTGCGGGAGCCCTTCCTCTGGAAACAGTCAACGACATCCAGGCCGAGCAGCAGGACTGGAAATCCCCCAAGGGGCATGTTCGCCTGGTCACCATCAAGGGAGGCGGTCACACGGTTCCCCAAGCGGGTTATGGCTTTGCCCGAATGTTTGGTGCCACCTATCGAAGCGACAGCATTTTGGAGTCGACCTGGAAATTATTCGCGGAAAATAAAAACCAGTAAAACGATTCCTTAAATTCCTCAAATATTTCGTAATCCAAATTCCTACCGCAGCGATCGCATTTGACTTCGGTAGGTGCTCGGCGAGATTTCCTTCCACCGTTTGAAGGCGACGCTGAAATACTCGGTATGAATGAAGCCCGCTCGGTCGGCCACCGTCGCCAGGGGGAGATCCGTCTCCTTCAGAAGCTCTTCCGCCCGTCTTAATCTCACCCGCTGGATCGCATCGTGAGGCGAGTGGCCAAAGTACTTTTTGAACCGCGCCTCCAGCACCCGGCGGGTGAGCGGAACCACCCGCAAAATATCCTCCACATTGATCCCCGAACAGGCATGTTCCCGGATGTAATGGGCCGCGCGAATCAATTGCGAATCATCAATCGCCAGCGAATCGGTCGATTGCCTGGTCACAATCCCAAGGGGCTTCAGCAGGTGGGCTTTGGCTTCCACCTTTTCGCCTTCAAGCATTTGCGAAAGAAGCGATGCGGCAAGATACCCCGTCCCCTTGGCGTTGGGAATGATGCTCGAAAGGGGCGTTTCGGCCAGATTGCAGACGAGTTCATCATTATCAACGCCAAGAACCGCGACCTGTTCGGGGACGGCAATATGGTTGCGCTGGCAGATCTCGATGATTTGGCGCCCCCGGATATCGTAACAGGCGAGCACACCGACAGGCTTGGGTAGTTTTTGCAGCCAACGGGTCAACTGTTTTTCATCGTTGACCGACCTGCTCTCTTTCCCACCCCCATCTGCATGGACATCGCCAAAGGCAAAGAAATCGTACCCCGCCTTGGCCAGGAGCCGTTTCATCCCCTCACAGCGATATCGTGACCAGGCAAACCGGGTGTCCCCACAAAACGCGAAGTTGCGGAACCCACGCTCCAGAAAGTGGTCCACGGCAAGTTGCGCGATCGATTCGTCCTGGGTCTCGACCCAGGGGATCCCCTGCATCGCCTGGCTGGCGCTCACATCGACCACCGGAATCTTCAACTTCGAAACGATCTCGGCGATTCGCTCGTTTTCGATGCGGGCGATGATCCCATCGCCTCTCCAACCGGTCAGATTTTTCGGAGGCAAATCGCCCCGGCTCTGCTCGGGAAAAAAGGTGGACCAGGAACCGTGTTCGCGCACATAGGAGTAAATCCCCTGAAGCAGACCGCGCGCATAGGCGTTGGATGTCTCAATGAGGAGCGCCACACGGTAGCGCTTGTTCTTTTCCCCATAGATTGGTGCCAAATTCATGGTGACCACGCTTTTATCCTGATCCCGGATTCCCGGCGATTTTGTGCTTCAGGGTGTCGGATTTGTTCCCGGTTTTGTTCTGGCCAGGGAAATGTCCCATTAACACCCCACACCCGGATCCCGATCCGGTAAAAAATCTCATGTCAACCGCGTAAAAACTCATGGACAATTGAAAGGTGTACACTTATTCTCAAAGTAGGAAAGGCCCTATTGCGAGCAATGCCGGGCGATTTTTGACTTTTTGATCCACTCGCCCGCAGAGCGTCTGGCAACCGGTTAAAATTGCCTTCCCTTACCGGGCTTCACGCCCAACTGATTTCTGACCCGCCGCGATTTTCAAGCATCCGAGGTGAATCAAAACGGGTTTGGGATCTCCTCCTCCATTTGGGATAAACGAATCATGAGCAAGAAATTCAAAGTGGGTATGGTTGGACTCGGCTTCGGCGCGGAATTCATTCCGATCTACCAGCGCCATCCGCTGGGCAGCGTCGAGGCGATCTGTCGGCGCAATGAAAAGGAACTCAAGGCTGTCGGCGACCGATTTGGAATCGCCAAGCGCTACACCCGTTTTGAGCAGGTTCTGGAAGATCCCGATATCGACTTCGTCCACATCAACTCCCCCATCCCCGACCATGGCTGGATGTCGATCGAAGCGCTCAAGGCCGGCAAGCATGTGATGTGCACCGTTCCGATGTCGACCTCGATCGAAGAGTGCGAAAAGATCTGTCAACTCGTCCAGGACACCGGCCTCAAGTACATGATGGCCGAAACCGTCGTCTACAGCCGCGAGTTCCTGTTCATCAAGGAGATGTACGCCAAGGGCGAACTCGGCAAAATCCAGTACATGGCCGCCTCCCACCCCCAGGACATGGCCGGATGGCCCGAATACTGGGAGCGGATGATCCCGATGCACTACGCGACCCATGTCGTCAGCCCGGTCCTCGGACTGGTCGATGGACGGGCCGAGTATGTCAGTTGCTTCGGTTCGGGCACGATCAGCGAAGATCTGGCCAAAAAATCCGGCAACAAGTACGCCGTCGAATCGTGCCACATGAAGATCAAGGACTCCGATGTGAGCGCCCACATCTGGCGCTGTCTCTTTGACACCGCGCGTCAATATCGCGAAAGCTTTGATGTGTATGGCACAAAGAAGAGCTTTGAATGGACCCTTGTCGAAGGGGAACCCCATGTCATCCACACCGCCAAAAAGCCCGAGCACGAGATCGCCAGCAAGATCGAAGTGCCCGACTTTGCCCACCTCCTCCCCGAGGAGATCCGCATGTTCACCAAGTCGATCCAGGACGCCGAGCACCTTTCGTTCGTCCAGGGGGGCGGCCACGGCGGATCGCACCCCCACCTGGTCAACGAGTTCCTGAGCGCCCTGGCCCAAAACCGTGACCCCTGGCCCAACGCGGTCCAATCGGCCAACTGGACCTGTGTGGGTATTTGCGCCCACCAATCCACCGAACAGGGCGGCAAGATTGTCCAACTGCCCAAGTTCACACTCGAATAAGATAACCCCCTTGCCAGGCGCCCATTCGGGAAATGGGTGCCTGCGTTTTTGTTCGATTTGGCTTCCCCTTTATCCCATAACACGGCTTTTCCAACCCCTCCCGGAGCAGAACTCATGAGTTATTTCCAAGGTATCGACAAGATTCAGTACGAAGGTCCCAAAAGCAAGAACTCCCTCTCCTTCAAGCACTACAACCCCGAGGAAGTGGTCGAAGGGCAAAAGCTCAAGGACCTGATGCGCTTTACGGTCTGCTATTGGCACACCTTTCGTGGAACAGGCAGCGACCCCTTCGGTTCCGCGACCCTCCAGCGCCCCTGGGA
>CAWUOD010000204.1:0-6042 GCA_963923115.1 uncultured Singulisphaera sp. | reverse complement strand
ACACAAGGAGTATCGTCGGCAGCGTCAGATGTGTATAAGAGACAGCTTGCAGACTCGTTTGGTAATTCCGTTTCCGGAAAACTCCCTTGTTAAGTAAGGCAGCAAATCGAAGGTCCATTTAGACCTATCGAAAATTCAAAGATATTTGAATATTATATAGCTTCCTAATAGCATATATTATCGCACCCTACCCTATCGAAGCTGTTGAAGGCGCCTGTAGCAGTAGGGGCAAAGCCAAAAGCAGGGGTCGCTAACCGTCTGCCAGAAGGTGCGCCCTGCATCGATGTGGCGGTTGCAACCGTCGCAATGTTCATGATCCCATCCGCCTGTTTCAATGGAGTGCCCCTCCGGAAGCGTGTCCTTTTCGGAATGTGGCCACTTGATCAGGTGAACCTTGCGCTCGACCGGAAAGACCCGAAAGGGTTGCCGACGCGCAACCAACTCCAGCAGGAAAGGCGGGGGCTCGTCGGCATCATCAGACACGCGTACAACGACCGCATCCCTGGCACGGAGGCGGATTTGGTCAAATTGTTCCCCCCGAAGGCGCTCCAGCAGTTGACCCCGTTTGTCTGACTTGTCTTTCTTCACGGTGGGCTCCCGATCAAGAAGGTAAACCGTTTGCATATTCACATGATAAGTAAATTTATACAAAGGTATCCCGATTGGTTTCTACCTGATTCTTCCCCTTCACTAACCACCCCGCCCCCTCCAACTTCCCCTCATGCCAGTTATTCCGTGAAGGGCTGGTAAAATGGGCAATTTCTCATGGTTTCCTGAACCCTTTGGGGTCCCGGACACCCCCTTTTGTAGCTATAATTGCTGTGCCTGCCTTGTGTGGGGTGCGTAGTACGATTGGGCCGGATTTGATTGCCGGAATTATTGAGTTGACCCCACAATCAACCGTTCGGGAGTGGATCGTGCGACTGCGAATTGCCTCCATGGCTGCGCTTGCCGTGATCATTGGTGCCTGGAATTCCCCGACTTTTGCCAACGGGAACCCCTCCACACCCAATGACCCCGCCAAATTGGCCTTTTTCGAATCCAGGGTCCGCCCAGCGCTCGTCGAACATTGCCAAAATTGCCACGGCACCAAGAAACAGCAATCCTCCCTGCGCGTCGATAGCCGCGAATTCCTCTTGAAGGGAGGCGATAGCGGCCCCTCCATCATCCCCGGCAAACCGGAGGCGAGTCTCCTCGTCCGGGTGATGAAATTCGACCACGACATCAAAATGCCCCCCAAAGGGAAAATCGCCGACTCGATCATCAAAGACATCGAAACCTGGGTTCGCGATGGAGCCGTTTGGCCCGCCGAAAAGGTCAAAGCCATCGGTCCCATGACCCCCTCCGAAGCCCGTGGCAAACACTGGGCCTTCCTCCCCGTCAAAAAAACCGAACCCGCCCCGATCAGCGACAGCGCGTTCGCCTCATGGAACAACTCCCCCATCGACCGCTTTGTCTTTGATGCGATGGCCCGGCAGGGACTCAAACCCTCCGCCGAAACGGATCGCCGGACCCTGCTGCGCCGTGCCAGTTTCGATCTGACCGGACTCCCCCCCACTTTTGAAGAGATCGCTGCATTCGAAGCCGACCGCTCCCCCAATGCCTGGGAAAAACAGGTCGATCGCCTTCTGGCTTCGCGCCACTATGGCGAACGCTGGGGCCGCCATTGGCTCGACATGGCCCGCTATGCGGACACCAAGGGATATGTCTTCCAGGAAGAGCGTCGCTATCCCTTCTCGTGGACCTACCGCGATTATGTGATCAACTCACTCAACGCGGACAAGCCTTACGACCGCTTCCTCAAGGAACAGATCGCCGCCGACCTGATGGACCTGGGGCCCGACCAGACTCCGCTAGCCGCCCTCGGCTATCTGACGCTGGGTCGCCGCTTTCTCAACAACATCAACGACATCATCGACGACCGGATCGACACGGTGATGCGCGGGCTCCAGGGAATGACCATGGCCTGCGCCCGTTGCCACGATCACAAGTTCGATCCCCTCACCCAAAAAGACTACTACTCTCTTTATGGGATTTTTTCATGCAGCACCGAACCGGGCGAACTCCCCCTGATCGGGCCACCGAAAAACATCGAAGCGTTCAAAACCTATGAAAAGGGGATGGCCGAGCGCCAGGGGAAACTGGATGCGTTCCTCGCCAAAAAACGGACCGAAGTCCCCGAACGGGCCCGACGCGAAGCGGCAAAATATCTGGTCGTCGCCGCCGCACCCGCCGGCCCGGGAAACCGTGACAAGGGGATCCCCCTCAATGTCGCCTTCAATGCCCAAAGGCAAATCACCGTCCGCTGGAGGGAATTCCTCGCGAAGCCCGGCCTCGACAAGGACCCGGTATGGACTGCATGGTTTGCCTATTCCAAACTCAAGCCCGAGGAGATCGCCGAGCGCGGAGGCGACATCCTTTGCGAGCTGGTAAACAAGGGGCCCGAAAAGGTCCACCCCGCCATTTTGGACGGATTCCTCGCGGCAGCCGCCCCCAAATCCCTTTATGAGGTGGCCATGGCATATGGCAGGGCGTTTGATCGCGCCATCGCCGCCAAGCCCGACGACAAAAATTTTGTCGCGATCCGAAATGTCCTTTTTGACAAGGATTCCCCCGCCAACCTTCCGGCCGACAGGATCGAGCAATTCTTCAACCGCGCCGATGACAACGAAGTCAAAGGACTGAAAGCCAGCATCGACAAATACCGCGCCACCTCGGTTGGCGCGCCTCCACGGGCCCATGTCCTTAAGGAAACCCCACGACCCAACAGCCACCGGGTCTTCCTGCGCGGCAACCCTGGCAACCTGGGGCCTGAAGTCACCCGCCACTTCCCCGAAGTCCTCTCGGCGCCAGACGCCAAGCCCTTCCAAAAGGGAGGCGGTCGTCTGGAACTGGCCGAGTCGCTCGCCAGCGCCAACAATCCGCTCACGGCCCGCGTCCTGACCAACCGGGTCTGGATGATCCACTTTGGTGATCCGATCGTTCGCACTCCAGGCGACTTTGGCGTGCGGGGTGATGCGCCCACCCATCCCGAACTGCTCGACTGGCTCGCCGCCACATTGGTCGAGGATGGCTGGTCGCTCAAGAAACTCCACAAGAAGATCCTGATGTCGATGGCCTGGAGGCAATCGGCCGAGGTCCCCGCCACCTCCGCCGCCCGCGACCCGGAAAACCGTTGGCTCTCGCACGCCAATCGCCGGCGGGTCGAATTCGAAGCCCAACGCGACGCCCTCCTTTTTGCCTCGGGACAACTCAAGGAGGGGCACGAAGGCGCCTCGGTGGAGCTGCTCGTTCTCCCCTGGCCCACCACCCGTTCGGTCTATGGGTTCATCGACCGGCAAAACCTACCCGGACTCTACCGGACCTTCGACCTGGCCAGTCCCGATGTGGCCACACCGCGTCGGCACAACACCACAGTCCCGCAACAGGCGCTTTTCTGGATGAACCATCCGATGACCATCGAGATGACCCAGAAATTTGTGCGCCGGCCAGACATCCTCTCCCAGACCGATCCCGCAGCCAGGATTTCGACAATGTACCGGATCCTTTTTGCGCGCAATCCTTCCCCGGTGGAAATCGCCGACGGGTTGGACTTTGTCGGTGGGCTTCTATCGTCGGGACCGCCCCATCCCGAACAACTGGACCCCTGGGAACAGTATGCCCAGGCGCTTTTCTGCACGAACGAATTCGTCTTTGTCGATTGAGGACAGAATGACCATGCAACCGAACCTGACGAATGATGCCTTTCCCTCCCCCATGAATCGCCGTCAATGGCTTTCGCGGATGGGTATGGGCATGGGCGGAATGGGACTCGCCTCGCTCCTTTCCACAACCAACTCCCTCGCCAACACCGAAGTCAAATCGTCCAATCCGCTGGAGCCCCGTGGCCCCCATTTTCCCGGGAAGGCCAAGCGGGTCATCCACCTGTTCATGAACGGTGGCCCCAGCCATGTCGACACATTTGATCCCAAGCCCGAACTGACCCGCCAACACGGAAAGCCTCTCGCCCGCCCGAACCTCGGCACCGAACGCAAGACAGGCTCCGCCCTCGGATCGCCTTTCAAGTTCACGAAACATGGCCAATCGGGCCTCGAAATCTCGAGCCTCTTCCCCCATGTCGCGCGCATGGCCGATGACCTTTGTGTCATCCGCTCGATGCATGGCGATGTGCCCAACCACGAACCATCGCTGCTTTTGCTCAACTGTGGCGACGCGCGGCAAATCCGCCCCAGCATGGGGAGCTGGATCACTTATGGTCTTGGCGCGGAAAACCAGAACCTTCCCGGCTTCATCGCCATGTGTCCGGATGGTTATCCGATCCAGGAGACGCAAAACTGGCAATCGGCCTTCTTACCGGGCGTCTTCCAGGGAACCTACATCAACACCCGTCACACCGATATCGACAAGCTGGTCGAGAACATCCGTAACGCCCGCCTGCCCCTGTCACAACAGCGCAGACAGCTCGATCTTGTCGCCCGCCTCAATGCGCGGCACATGGACCAGCACAAAGGCGACAGCGCCCTTGAGAGCCGGATCCAGTCGTTTGAGCTGGCCTACCGGATGCAGATGGACGCCGCCGATGCGTTTGATGTCAACCGGGAAACCAAGCAGACTCTGGATCTTTATGGTCCGGGACTCCAGGCCAGGCAGATGCTCATTGCCCGTCGTCTTCTGGAGCGGGGTGTCCGCTTCGTTCAGGTTTGGCACGGCGCCGGACAGCCCTGGGACAGCCACGACGACCTCGAATTCAACCACAAAAACCTCGCCAAGGAGTGCGATCAGGCGATTGGCGCCCTCCTCTTTGATCTCAAGCAGCGTGGCATGCTGGAAGACACGCTTGTCCTCTGGGGCGGAGAATTTGGACGCACCCCCACGGTCGAACTCCCCACTCCGGGCGCCAACCAGGGGAAGATCAACGGTCGCGATCACAACCACTGGGGCTTCACCATGTGGATGGCCGGTGGTGGCGCCAAGGGAGGCTATGCCCATGGCGCGACCGACGAATTCGGCTTCCAGGCCGTCGAAAAGAAGGTTCACTTCCACGACCTCCAGGCGACGATCATGCACCTGCTCGGATTCGATCACGAGAGGCTGACCTATCGCTTCGCGGGGCGCGATTTCCGCCTCACCGATCTGTATGGCAATGTTGTTCGCGAACTGATCGCCTAAAAGGAAGTGCTTCGCCCATGAACGACTCCGATCCCGACTGGAACGGTGATGCACCATTCGGGAACGGACCCGATGAGGAAATCACCCTCGACCGCAACCAGATCATGTTTATGACCATCGCCGTTGAGGCGGGGATGGGGGCGGCGGCGCTTGGTATCGGCTATTACTTTGACATCCCTTTTGCCAAATCCATACACCTCACTCCGCCGGACTGGTTCGCCTTGGGAATCGGTGCCATCGCGGCCATAGTTGGCGCACTGATGGCGCTGGTCGCGCAGCGACTTCCTTTCGCATTCACAAAGCGTTTGAAGGATGACAGCGTCCGGGTGGTTTCCAACCTGTTGGGACAGTGCACCCGTCCCGATCTGGTGGGCATCGCCATGCTGGCGGGCGTGGGTGAGGAGTTGTTGTTTCGTGGCCTTTTGCAACAGGGGCTGCTGCTCGCCGTACCGGATAATTTGGTGAATGCAGGCCCCTGGATCGTCACGGGAATCGTCGCGATCCTTTTCGGGATGCTTCACAGTATCAGTATCCCTTATATCGTTGTTGCGACTTTTGCCTCGGTGGGCCTGAGCGCGTTATTTATCACGACAGGCGATCTTTTGGCGTGCATCGTTTGCCACGGCCTTTATGATCTTGTTCTGCTTCTGGTGCTGGTCAAACCCCGGGAAATCACAGAAGGGGATGAGGAATAAGGCCGCATCCTCTGCCGGCCTGGTTCTAATCGATTTTCCTTCATTCCAATTTGCATTCGACGACAAGCCCAACCGAATCTCGCGCCGATTGGGGTTTGCTCGTGCGGCTACAGGCCCAACTATTCTACATTGGATATCTTTTTCAGGGCCAGGTAGAGCGCCTGGGTACCCTTTCGCC
>CAWUOD010000203.1:0-6054 GCA_963923115.1 uncultured Singulisphaera sp. | reverse complement strand
CTCGGGATGAAAGACAAATATTTGCGCGCATAATTTATGCGTTCACTTTTAATTTATATAATATATATTATTATTTCATTTTATTATATGACGATTGAAGAGCTTTTTTCCAAATGGCGGTAGGATAAAATCAGGCGAATTTTTTTTGATGTAATGGGAGTGTCCGATGAAACGCTTTGCCGGGCTTTTTTTATTGCCCTTTATCATTTCCGTTGGGGCAGGGGACGAGCCGCCCATGAACAGTCCCTCCATTAGCAGGATCACTTTTGGATCCTGCGCCCATCAGGACAGACCTCAGCCGGTTTGGAAAGCAATCCTACGGGAGAATCCTGAATTATTCATTTTTCTCGGGGATAACATCTATGCGGACACACCCCTCAGGGAGGTGATGGCAGCCAAATATGCAAAACTAAAGTTGCAACCCGAATTTTCAAAATTGCTTGCAAAAGTACCTTTGGTGGGAACATGGGACGATCACGATTACGGTCAAAATGACGCCGGGGTAGAATTCGCCTCCAAGGATGATGCCCAATCGGAATTCCTTGATTTTTTTGGCGTCGCCAAGGATTCTCCCCGAAGGACACGCAAGGGTGTTTATGAGTCCTGGACCTTTGGTGCGGGTGACAAGTGCATTCAGGTCATTTTGTTGGATACACGGTATCACAGAAGTCCCATCAAGAAGGGGCCCAGGGTACCTAATAAGGGTAATTACCTGCCCAACATGGATTCTGAAGCCACCGTTTTGGGCAAAGAACAATGGAATTGGCTGGAAAAAAAACTAAGGGAACCCGCCTCCCTTAGAATCATCGGCTCAAGCATTCAGGTGGTTTCCGAGGACCATGGTTGGGAGAAATGGATGAATTTTCCCTTGGAAAGGGAGCGCTTGTACAATCTCGTCCGAGGGACAAAAGCGGATGGGGTTGTTTTCTTGTCGGGCGACCGCCATTTGGGGGAAATCTCTGTTATGGATGCCGACTGGGGCTACCCAGTGATTGACATTACATCAAGCGGACTAAATCAGGCAAATACCAATTGGAGGCGTGAAGAACCAAACCGTCACCGGTTTGCCGCAATGCCCTGGGAGAACAACTATGGAATGGTGGAGGTGGACTGGCATTCAAAAAATGGCCCGCTGGTTTCCTTGGCCTTGAAAAACGAGGATGGAACGACTGCCGCAAGCTACCGCATTCCACTCGCCAATCTGAAATTCAAAAGTCCGGCAAAAGAGGCCCCACTGAGCCAAGGCGCGGTTGGTCCAGGAGAGGCATCCAAAAAAATGGGTGAACGCCTGACAGTCGAATTTGAAATCGCATCCACTGGACAATCGCGCGATAAAGCCCGAATTTTTCTGAATAGCCATTCGGACTATCGCGACCCGACAAATTTCACCGTGGTACTGCAAGCCCAGGCATTTGAGAATTCCTGGAAAACCTTGGGGCTTGAAAATTATCGCAAGGAACTTGTTGGAAAAAAGATAAGGGCAACGGGAACCATCAGCGAATTTCAAGGGAAGGCGCAAATGGAATTGGATGATTCCAAAATGGCTTTGATTGGGAAATAATTTCCACGCCTTTTATCACCGCAAAATTCCACCGCACCTTAAAGATAGTCGTTGGAGGTTTGCAGTAGGCCGACATGCAGAAACATTTTCCAGGGGGAAACCAACACACCATGTCCCGGAAGGGGAGAAACCTCGACAAGCCCCAAGTTTTGACCAAGGCAACTGGCAAGCAGATACATTCCGGGTGAGGAATCCCCGCCTTCCTCTTCCAAATACAGAACCGTTTTTTTACCTCCCAAAATTTCCCTGCTTCGGGGCATTCCAAGGACAAGCTTCGGAAAATGCACCAGGGACATGTCCAAGGGTATCCATGCCGGTGAATTGGTTTTTGGCTCATCACCGGGGGTTAATGAATTTTTAAGTGACCAGGGACCTATGGTTGTTCGAACCAGATCTTCCAAATAGGCTCCGGATCCCAGGGACACCCCCAAGTCCCTGGCCAGGGAGCGAATATAAGTCCCACTCGAAACTTCCCATCGAACCTTTGCCTGTTGCCCTTCGTGGGATAACAATTCAAATTTGTTAACTTTGATTTTCTTGGGTTCGGCCAATTTCGGTTTTCCCGAACGGGCCAACCTGTAGGCGCGCTTCCCCTCGATTCGCACCGCGGAAAAAGTTGGGGGCACCTGGGAAAGCTCGCCAACCATTTCATTGAGCTTCTCAAGGAGGTTTTCCCGGTCTGGGGGCAAGGCACCCGGGATTTCATGAATTGGCCCCTCACTATCGTCGGTGTCGCTGGTGGCCCCAAAACGAATAGTTGCCTCATAAACTTTTGAAAACTGCTGATAAAGTTCAATCATCCTTGTTGCCTTGCCTGTTACCACAAGCAACAAACCCGAGGCGAGGGGATCGAGAGTCCCCGCATGACCATGCTTCAAACCCTTGGGCAAGGCTTTTGCAAATTCATTCAGGGCTTTTCTCGAGGATGGTCCTCGTGGTTTATCCAAAAGAAACACACCATCCATGCCCTCTGCAATCATGTCCACGCCGATTCCTGTCAAATGGAGATTCATCCTGCCCATTACCACATTATGATAACAACTCAAACCCATATTCCTTTCGTGAGCCACCCATGCCAAAACCCTTTTCGCTTGCAAGGCTCATTCTCAATCCTTCGGCAGGACGCGGGCGGACCGCAAATTTTGCGGAAAAGCTCGTCAACCAACTTGGCTCTCTGGCACATTCCATCGAAATCGTTTACAGCAAAAACGCCGAGGATCTGAAACAGTTGGCCGCAACCGCCCGCCGGGAGGGTGTAAATTTGGTGATTGTCGCTGGCGGAGATGGAACAGTTCATTTTGCGGCGAGAGGACTTTTGGAGGAACCATCTGGAACCATTCCCACAATGGCAATCCTACCCCTGGGTTCGGCGAATGACCTCGCTTTTGCCCTGGGACTCTCGAATGGATGGTGGGAAAAATCGGACTGGAGGGTTGAGACCATCGATCATGGATGGATCCAACTAAATCAAAAATCACCTATTGCATTTGTCAACGGGGTGGGGATGGGACTCAACGCCATGGTCACAATCCGATCCCGGGGTATCCATTGGCTTCGGGGGATTCCCCTGTACACAACAGCCCTGCTCAAATCGCTTGTTTTTGATTGGCGGACAGGATTCTGGAAGGTAAAAGTGGATGGCCAACCCGTTCCCGGAGTTGAGGATTCCAAAGGATTTCTGGCACTTAGCGTATTGAATGGGCGGAGGGAGGGAAATTTTGATCTTTGCGCGGGTGCAAGGCTGGATGACGGGAAGTTTGTGGTGATGGCGGTTCGACCGATGGGCAGGTTTCGGGCACTTGGGCTATTGCCAAGTCTGGTTTCCGGGTCGTTTGGAAAAGGCGATGGTCCCATAAGAATGGTTGATGGAACCCGGATTGTTGTTGAATCGCCGGAAGATATACCATGCCATGCCGATGGCGAACTGGTTTCTGTTCCCGGCGACGGAATTAACCATATCAAGATTCAATTAGTAAAGAAAAGCCTGCCTGTGGTTGTTGGGCAAAGCTTTCCCTCTTCCTGAGTCCTCTTTTATCATCCGGGGATTTTTTTCCCGCCCGGGAAATTTTCCCAATCTTTATCGAGCCGCGTCCGATCCTTATCGACTCAAGCATGGGGTGCGAAACCGATAGTTATCCCGGTCCTTGGCCAAAGTTTTGTCGAGCAAAAGCGATGAGCCATTCTGCAGGGATGTAAAACCAAATCGTCCACGGATCTGATCCTTGCATGCGGCAATACCATGGTCACGGACCACCCGGGGATCAGGGAAAAGCATCGGTTCGCCAACTGCCGTCTGCAAGGGGCCAAGTTCCACTCCAAGGAGTCGCAACGGAAGCCGACGATTCAAGGCGCGTCCCAAAAGGTCATGGGCGGCTTGACGCAACAGGGTTTCTTCATCGGTCGAATCGGATAACGAAAGATGACATTCCGCCGATTGTTGGTCACTGTAGCGCAGGAAAAGCTTTAGCCCTCGAGCATGTTGCCCTTTCCATCTCATCCAACTCGTCGCCCGGTCAACCAAATGACTTGTGAGTGCCAAAAGAAATTCAGGATTCGAAACGGGTGGATCAAAGCTTGCCCGCCTTCCAATACTTAGCTGGGTTTTGTCGGTCTCCAATGGGCGGTCGTCCAACCCTTTGGCGAAATGAAGGAGCCGATCCCCTTGTTTTCCCAACAAACCGCAAATCAACGGACGGGGAACCGCTGCAAGGTCTCCAACAGTGGAAAGGCGAAGGGGAGCCAGTTTGCGCAAAGTGACATGGCCTATGCCAGGCAGGATATCCACCGGCCAGGGAGCAAGGTATTCCTTTTCGTCACCCGCGGCGACCATTATCACGGGTGAAGGGGGCAGGGGACGATCCGGATTGCTCCACGACCTGAGATTACCCCCATAGCTTTCAAGCCGTCTGTTTTTGGCCTCCTGTGTGGCGACAGATGCCACCAGTTTGTTTGCTCCCATTCCAAGAGAAACGCTGAGTTTTAACTCCTCCCCCACTTGTTCACGAATCGTTTCTCCCAGGCGCTTGGTTTTCCCATTTTCCCCGGAAAGCCGGATATAGAGGTCATCAAGAGCCGCGACCTCGACACGGTCAGAAGCATCGCTGCAAATCGCGAAGACATGGCGCCCGGCCTGTTCATAGCGCCGGTAATCTCCAGGCAGGACCAGAAGACTGGGACATCGTTTGCGCGCCTCGGACAGTCGCATTGCGGTGCGAACCCCAAAACAACGCGCTTCATAACTACAGCTGGCAACAACCCCTGTGCCGACTGCAATCGGCCTGCCTCGAAGGGAAGGGTCATCGCGTTGCTCAACCGAGGCGAAAAACGCGTCGATGTCCAGGTGCATGATGCTCATATGAACAAATGTTTACTACAAAACAAGTGTACAGTCAAGCACCATCATTGGAAAATTGTCGTAACCTCAAGCTGTTTCGTGATCTTTCTTGACGACCTCGATACTCCTTTTTAGAAAAAACCTTGACATACGGGTGTCAGGAGGCCCCAACTGCTTTTGGATACACTTTTTGAAGCGGCAAAAGCCCCTTGCGAAAAGTCGGGATCCACAGGCTAACCTCCCCACCACCCAAACCCGTCACCGTGCCGGGGGCAAACAAAGTAATTGCCAGCGGCTGAATCTCCTGTCGGAGAAGCTTTTCAAACAACCACCGCAACCGGTTGACCTTCGGGAAAATCGGCAGGAAATCGAGATCATGAGCCTCACCACCGAAAACCATTCCACCGATGCTACCCAGGACTCCCATCGGGAGAATCTGGACCATGCCCGTATCGCTCAGGATTTGCAAATGCGCAAAGCCCAGGTTGATGCCGCGGTGACCCAGCTAAACTCGGGATGGAATCCGGTTTTCCTGGCAAGGTATCGCAGCGAAGTGGCCGGAGGCCTGAATGAACCGGCACTCAGGGCCATCGCCACAAAACTTAAACAGGGACGCCTGCTCGGGGAAAGGCGCAACACAATCCTTCGGGCGATCGAATCCCAGGGAGCCCTGACGGAAGAACTACGGGTTAACCTTAACGCGGCAGATTCCCTAAGGAGACTGGAAGACCTTTTCCTCCCATTCAAACCAAAGCGCCGTGGGCCAGCATCCCAAGCCAAAGATCGTGGCCTCGGTTCGTTGGCGGAGGCCGTTTGGGCGGGAGATTCCGCGGTTGGCAACCTGCTTGAGACCGCCACAAAGCTGATCGATCCGGCGCGTGGTTTTGATACCGCCGACCGGGTCCTGGAGGGGGTTTCCTCCATCCTTGCTGACATGTTGGCTGACCAGGCAGACCTCCGGTCCTCGGTTCGTGTGGTTTTAAACGAATCCGGAAATATCAAGGCGGCCAAAAACCCCCGAACCAGCGATGCAAACGCACAGGAATACAGGGAGTTTTTCAGGTTTTCCGAGCCATTGCGACAGGTTACTCCCCATAAAATTTTCTCAATCAGACGAGGGGAAAAATCCAACGCGCTCGAGGTCCTCATAGATTGGAAT
>CAWUOD010000202.1:0-6070 GCA_963923115.1 uncultured Singulisphaera sp. | reverse complement strand
ATTGTTGGGCCCGTTTCCGGAAAGGGTCCCTGATCCGGAATTTGTCATCCGTGAGGTTTTTCAGGACGAAACCCATCTTCGTCATCATGTCAAATTCCGCTCGGAAAAGGACGATTGGGTCACCGCATGGCTTATGGTCCCGAAAAAACCCAGGACCGCCCCGGGAAGCAAAACTGCTCCTGCCGTCCTCTGTATCCATCCCACGACAGGAGGTACAGGCAAGGACCGTGTCGCCGGTCTTGCCGGACTCAAACCGGGTTCACCCCCCAACACCACGGAAAAAAATCGCGCCTCGGACAACAGTCGGGCCTATGGTCTGGAACTGGTTCAAAGGGGGTATGTGACACTTTGCATCGATCTTTTGACGGATGGCGAGCGGGTCTCTCCAGGACTTGCCCCATATGACAGTCGTGCTTTCTACCAAAAACATCCAAAATGGTCGATGGTGGGCAAAAACCTTTGGGATGCGATGCGTGCGATCGACTTCCTGACGACCCGACCCGAGGTCGATCGTGCCCGAATCGCGTGCGTGGGTCATTCCCTGGGCGGGCATTCGAGCCTTTTCACCGCCGCTTTTGACGGACGGGTGCGAGCGGCGGTCTGCAATGGGGGCGTATATGGCTGGATGCGGCCGGAAGATCACTGGGCCCGCCCGGGGGGGTATGCAAAAATCGTCGTGGGGGAAAAGGCCGCTCCGGGTGTGGGGCGTTACACCTACATCAAAAACTTCGCCTCCTATCTCAAGGATCCGAACAAGCCCGTCCCGGTCGATTTCGATGACCTGATGATGATGGTTTGTCCACGGGGGCTGTTTGTGTCAGGCACCAACACCGAGTTCAAGCAATACAACATGGATACCAAAGTTGCCCGGATCAAGAGCCACTATTTCGAAGTGTTGGGGCAACGCCCCTCCCGTCCGGACATGAAACAATTCCGCAGCCTTTCCTATCCCGGTTCCCACGGATTCCCCGATGAGGTCCGCGACAACGCCTGGCAATGGCTGGACGAGGTGCTTTAAAGCGGCACCAGGGTCCATTTCGCCTATCCCGATCCATCTTCCCAAAATGGTCGGTTACTTCGCTGCCGGAATCCCCGGTTGGGTCAACGCCCTGCCCGCTTCCGGCCATCCGTCCTTCCATTCGATCTCGCGAACCTGCAAGGTTGGTCTTCCTTTGTTGGTTCCATCATAATAATGATACCCCAGGTAGGTTTTCCCTGCGGACTCGAACACACAGTTATGTCCCGGGCCATGCATATCGCCTTTGCCTGACAAGACCTCTGTTGCGCCTCCCTCGGTCATCAGCTTGCCCGTTTTGTCCACATAAGGTCCCATGATTTTTTTCGAGCGGCCCACCATGATCCGGTAATCGCTTTTGATCCCCTTGCAACAATTGTCATACGAACAAAAAAGATAATAATATTCGCCCTGACGGTGGATCCATGGTGCCTCGATCGCGGTTTGTCCCGGACGCGAGGCAATATTATACATCGGCCCTTCGAGTGGTTTGGCCGCCTCGCTGTCCAATTGGCAAATCTTCAAACCCGACCAGAACGATCCAAACGATAGCCATGGCTTCCCCTTTTCATCCAGACAGAGATTGGCGTCGATGCAGTTGAAGTTCTGCCCCTTGTCGGAATAGACCACCAGACCATGATCGAGCCATTTGTGTTTGGGATTGTCCGGGTCAAGTGTTGGGGTGGTGGCGTGGCCGATCCCCGATCGATTGGAGCCAAAGGTCGAGACGCTGTAATAGAGATGGTACTCGCCTTCAAATAATTGCACATCAGGAGCCCATGTGTGCCCTTTGTATCCCGGAACCATCCTTTGTGCCCATGCCGGAGGCGTTTGAAAAACCTTGCCTGCGGGTTGCCATTCGATCAGATTATTCGACCTTTGAACCTTGATCCCCATCCCCGTGGAAAACATCCACCAGGTGTTTCCTTCCCGGATGATGCAGGGATCGTGGGTTCCTCCCGGGCTAATCGGTTGACTTTGCGATGTGTTCGCGGGAAGTCCCTGTGTGCCCGCGGAAATTGTGGATGGAGGTTTGCTCTGTCCAGACAATTGCGCAATGATCAAAACACATACAAAAAAGGTCATATCTATGCTCTTTGATTGGGTGTTGGCGGGATAGCGCCATGAATCGACGATTCGGCCTTGTGGAGATCGGCGGTGGGATCCCCCGACAAGTCGGCACCCAAAAACGATCGGGTTTCCGGAAGGGTCAGCCGAAAATCCACATCCGGACGAATTTGCACCTGTAGTTCGCTCGCCGAACAGTCGAGCAGATGCCCTCCCGCCAGTTTGTCCTCGGAAAGAAAGTGGAGGTGATATCCCGCGACAAGCACGGACGAGAGATAACCCGGCGACCAGAAACCCACAAGGGTCCCCCGGACTTTTTTGAGGGGGAATTCGTGCTGGTGGGATGCCGCCTCGGCAAGCGGGCACCCTTCCTCGGTCGGAAGGACCGATCGGGTCAACACGGTTTCAAAGGTGCCATCGATACGGATGGCATAAAAGATGTTGTCCGATGCGCGCAGCCGATCAAGCCGGGCCCGAAGTTGTTCAAAATTTTTCACCGGTCCGATGGTGTTTGCTTCTAACCCCGGAAACCGGGTGACCATGGCGTACGGGGTGCGCGTTTCCGGAGGAGGGATCACGACCTTGCCATCGCCTCGTACCTGATAAAAAACACCGTCAAAAGCGACCATTTCCCCATCGAGCCCATCAAAGGTTCCCAGTCCAAAATCGCCATGCTCACGAAGCGAGGCTATCGTTGTGTCCCCCTTGTAGAGACCATGAACCAAAGCCCCCGCGGTGGAGACTTGATAAATGGCGCTTTGATCGCTTTGCAGATGCTCGGCCAAAGCCGAGGCGACGACATTGCTGATGGATTGTCCCGTGGCACGACAGCGATTCCAAAGCGCCTCGGCCAAAGATTTGGGGATCGAACAGCTAAGAGATTGCCATTCCCCCGTTTCAACGCGGGAAACTTCCGGCTTGGCTGCATCGATATCTTGCGTTGCGGACATTGGCCGTTTCGTCCAATTGTTGTTTCGTGAAAACCTTGGGATTTGTGCCTCAAATCACATTTTACCAGATGGGCTGATCCAGGGTGTACAAAAGGCCAAACAGTTTGGCCTGGATCCCCAGACGGTTCTCATACCCAAAGGCGGGGCAATTCCTATCCTTTCCCCACCCACCTTTTGTTTTCCCCTAACAGGAGACCCTCCCATGTTTGCCTTCCGCTTCCGCAAAGCATTTGCTCTTGGCCTTTGTCTTGTCTCGGGCGCCATAGTTGCCCAGGCTCAAGATGCCTCCCCACTTTTCAATGGCAAGAACCTTGATGGATTCTCCATTCGTAGTGGCACCGCCACCTACCGCATCGAGGACAATTGCATCGTTGGCAAGACCGCGGAAGGTTCGGGCAACACCTTTCTGACAACGGACAAGGAATACGGCGACTTCGAACTGACCTTTGAAGTGAAAGTGGACGATGCGCTCAATTCCGGCGTACAGATCCGCAGTCACCTTGCCCCCAGCGATGGCTTCCAACCCAAGCTTGGCGGCAAGCTCCCCAAGGATCGGCTCTATGGTCCCCAGGTGGAGATCTCCACGGATGGTATGGCTGGTCGGATCTATGACGAAGCCCGCCGTGGCCGCTGGCTTGACACCAAGGAACCCACCGCCGAAACCAAATCCGCCTTCAGGAAAGGCGAATGGAACAGCTATCGCATCGTTGCGAAAGGCGACCGTATCCAGACCTTTGTCAATGGTGTGGCCATCGCCGATGCAAAAGATTCCGAAGATGCCAAGGGGCACATTGGCCTTCAGGTCCACGGCATTGGCCGCGGCACCGGACCCTACGAAGTTCGCTGGCGCAAGCTGATGATCCGCGAACTGGGCAAGGAATAATTGGGTTCGTTTCGCTTCCGCGAACGATTTCACCCTAAACGCAAGCGGCTCCCCGATCCATTGGGGAGCCGCTTGCGTTTCTATTCATCCGGGGCAAATCCGGAAAATGCCCTTTCCCTTAGCGGGTCCGGTTCCAGGCCAACGCCAAAGGCGCGGCGGCAAACGGGAACACGACAAGAGATAATAATCCTGATACAAGTAGTATGTAGGGGGCCGGACCATGCGTATTTGCAGGCAAATGCATTTCGTTTGTAAATTGCCATGTTGCAAGTCCCAGCAATCCCGCCAAAGCGATTCCGGCCACGAAAGCCTGGCGCAATTCCACCATGTTTCTTCGCAATGCCAATCCCCAGACCCAGAGTGTGAATAGAAAAAGTGCAATACCAAATCCGGATAGTGCGCAGAAATAGAATAGATCCGCGATCCACTTTGCAGTCACATTACCGATGGTTGTAAAAACGATCAACCAACCGCAATACCCAGCCCCAAGGATCTTCATGTGAATTGTCCTTCCTGTGAGCGAAACACAAAGGGAAAAGCTCATCGCCGCCCAGGCGGAAAGAAAAATGGCGGGAAAGTGCCACCAGGTGAAAAGTTCGGGGGGCAAACTTTCCCCCGCGAGTTGTCCCCCACAACAAACCAGGAAAAAGATAAACACCCAGATCAGGATCCCGATGGACAAGGAGTGGAACGCCGTCCTCAGAAGGATCCGGGACCAGGGACCTGTTGCCAGCGGCTTGGTCCCAAGGAATTGACCCATTCCGATAGACGCGTCCGACAAACCCATATTTCCAAGAATCAGTCCGGCAATCATTCCGGCCACCGAGAGAAACCACCCCTCAACGCGAACGACCTCCAGCAACGCTGTGATTTTTCGCTCGGAAAAGAGCCAAAAAACCGGCGTCATGGTCGCCACGATCCCCACGATGATCGGGAAAATATACCCCTTGAGATTCCATTCATACCATGATTGGGCCTGGGTGGCATTCAGGAAGACCCTGGTTTTTTTGCCAAACAGGTCCTGGATCAGATTGGACAGGTAAACCAGTAATTTTGTCTGAATTTCATTGCCACACCGGCTTCGTTGGATCGCATAAAGTCCTATCTGGTAATTGAGGATTATCACGATCGCGAAAACAAGCCAGTCGATGGGTGTGACCGTCATCCAATATTGTGTAGGGAGTGAAAAAATCGGTCCATGACGACTTTTGATCCAAATGGATTCCAGAGCCAGTGTCGCCCCCAGGGCAGGCAGCATAAGGATGGATTTCTGAAACAGGTTCATCATCGACTGAAAAGTTGCGAATACCATTCCAAACGCGATGGAATTGCCAAGAAGAGGCCAATTGAGATCAAATAATTGGTTGAGAATCCATATGGAAACGGCTGTTTGCGACATTACCATAAGGATTGCAGGGACCATCTGGATCAGTTGGATGAACCGATTGGACAAGGGAAGGACATAAAGCCGGGATGGCGCCCCTGCCGCATGCAGAACCGATGCCCCAAAACACATCCCCATCGTCTGGGCAAAGGTAAAATGGATGAGGATCATTGCTGGATCCTCAACCAGGAGCGCGCCTTTGGCCTTGAGGACTCCAAGGATCAGGAGGGGAAGCGAAAAGGCGCCGACAAAACCGATGATCAGGACGAACCAGCTTCGCCGGAGCATATCCGAAAAAAGGACACGGGAAATATCGAAGATTGATGGGCTTTTGATGGTCGCGTTCATGACTGCACCCCGGCGACAAGCGTTTTTCCGGCGGTCCTTGCGACAAAGATATCATCGAGGTTCATCGGTTCAATCGAAAGGATTTCCGCCTGAATGCGGGTGGACGCCTCCTGGATCGATTCGATGTTCGCTTCAGCGACCATCGACCAGGTGTCTCCTGATCCCTCGCCTGTGATCCAAATTCCTCCTGAGGGGAAATGTGAGACGGCCCTGGCGAGGCGCAATTGCACTCGTTTGTGGTCGGAACGAACCTGTTCCATCGGGGCACAAAGCTGGATCCGTCCCTGGTGAAGTATGGCGATCCGGTCCGCGACCCGCTCGACCTCATCCAGCAGATGCGAAGAGAAGAGGACGGTTCGCCCCTCATCAGCGATGGTGCGAATGATCGCGCCCAAAATATCGCGCCGGACAACGGGATCCAG
>CAWUOD010000201.1:0-6071 GCA_963923115.1 uncultured Singulisphaera sp. | reverse complement strand
ACGCACAATCCAGAATCGCCAACCACCAGTGTTTTCATCCTGGAAGGCCAGTACCCACCAAAGGTTTAATGGGCTCCAATCAACCAATGGCGCTAAAAGTGACTAAACCTCTGTCAAGCGAGTTTTGGAATCGCCAAATTCGGACAATTTGACCCCATATTTGTCCATAAGCGACAAATACAGGCTACACATTTTGCGGTCGGACTTGCCCATATAATCAAGCGCCCTGCCACCCTTTAGCTTGCCGCCGGCTCCTCCAACCAAAATCACTGGCAATTGATTCGCCTCGTGATTTCCTGTGAGCATGCTGGAACAAAACAGCATGACAGTATTGTCCAAGGCACTACGCTCACCCTCTTTAATTGCCTCGAGCCTGGTCGCGATGTAACCAACCTGCTGAAGGAAGAATTGGTTAACCTTCAGCCAATCCGCGCCGTCCGAATGCGATAGAAGGTGGTGAATCATGTAATCCACACCCAGATTCGGAAAACGCAACGATGAATGGTCATTGTTAAGCTTAAGCGTGGCGAACCGGGTGGTGTCGGTCTGGAATCCCAAAACCAGAATATCGCACATAAGCCTCATGTGGTCGGCTATGTTTTGGGGTATTCCATCGGCTGGACGAGGTTGATTGGGTTTCGCAAGGGAAGGCTTCCAGCCTTGCAATTCCCCCTTTTTTCCAGCCCCATCAATCCGTTTTTCAACTTCACGAACGGAATCGAGATACTCGTCGAGTTTGCGCTGATCCGAACCACTTACCTTGTTGCGGAAATCCTTGGCATCCGCCAGGACCGAATCAAGCACGCTCTTGTCACCCTTGCTGACTTCATCCTTGAAAAGGCGATCAAACGCAAGAGCGGGATAAAGCTCCAGGGGCGTGGGAGCTGTGGGTGAGCTCCAGGAAATGTGGGAGCTGTAAAGCATGGAATAGTTTTTGTGAACCGAGGGGTTGGCCGCTTCACAACCAAGCACCAGGCTTGGGACCTTGGTTGAGGTTCCCAACCTTTGTGCCAGCACCTGGTCGATACTGGTTCCAGAGCGAATTTCACCGCCCGAGGCCAATGGGGCGCCACTCAAAAGATTTCCTGTCTGGGAGCTATGAATATTCCCTTTGGTGGCCTGCTCGTTGTAGAGGCCCCGGATGAATGTCAATTTCTCCTTGTGGGGTTCAAGCGGGGCCAGGACTTTACCCAACTCCATTGATTTTCCTTCGCCTCTGGCCCACCATTCACGGCTGTGAAAACCATTACCCGAAAATAGCGCGGCAAACCGTACCGGAGCCTGGCTTCCGGATTGGTTTTGTGACTGGGTTTGATCACCCCATACCTGCATGGATTCCATCCAGGGAAGCGCCATGCTTACCCCGACACCACGCAGGAATGTCCGCCTCGTAAAATCGTGCAATTGCATGTCTGCCTCCCAAGGGAAATGTTTTTTTTGGAAAGTCTTTATGCGACTCGTTGTTGTTTTGGATTGAGGGGAGAGTAATCCCTTCAAAGCCCCCAAAATTCGGTCGCCAATAGCCTGATGTCCAGACTGGCGACCAAAAAAAGGCAAAGGTGAGCCAAGGAATTTTACAACATTTTCCCTTCCTGTTTCCATCCCAACAGGCATTTTCCCAAGTTTCTCTCCCACAAGCAATTTCGTTGATTCATCGATAATGCACCAAAAAAGGGAAACAGATTTCGTTGCCAGAAGCCTTTTTTTCTGTTTTCATTTCCAGCCCGTGAGCGGAAATCCACACAAGCCAAGGCAAATAGGGGATTGATACCTTTCTTTTTTTCAAGAATCCGAACCAAATCGCTTTGGCTTTCGTTGGAAAAAACAAGTTTCTTAACCGACCCAAAGACAATCCCCAAGCCCCCAATCCACGAAAAGGTTGGCACTGGAATGTGCAAGCTTCCGCGAGGAGTTTACCATGGAAGATCAAATCCCGATTACGATCAGGCCACCTAACAGCCAGACCAATTTTGAGGCCCGTTTGGCCGATGTTCAAAGACAGCTTTTTCGATTTGTCCAACAGCGTATTTCCCACCGTCATGATGCCGCCGAGGTTGTGCAGGAAACGAACCTGGCCCTTTTGAAAAGTCGTGACTCCTACGATAAGGATCGTGACTTTTTGCCTTGGGCCTTGGCTTTCGCACAAAGACAGGTTCTCAATTATCGAAGAAAAATCGCCCGTGAAAGGTCATGGATTGCCAACAAGTTCCCTATGCAAACACGGGTTGGCTTCCCAAAACCTGAGCCCCAGCAAAGATTGGAACGATTGGGAAATGCTGTGGAAAAATTGACCCATCGCCAGCGCTGGCTATTTGAACAGCGATATTTTCACGGAAAAAGTATCCCTGAACTTGCGACGGCGGTCAAACAAACCCCAAATTGCCTGGCTGCATGTTTTTTGAGGATTCGAAGGCGCCTCCTTCAATCCCTGGAGTGGGGCACCGGTAGTTTTCCAGCTCGAAATCCACGACGAACAAGCAAGGTTTCATAGCCTGTACCATAGGTTTCCAGTCCGGAGGCCAACTTCCTTTAGTGGCGAGGTGGGCATGAGGCCGATCATCGCGGTGTCCCTATTTGTAACCTGTACATGCTCTTTGATGGGCTTTTTGGGCCCTTCATTGCAGGCCCAAGACGCTTTTGGCAGCTTTTCATGGCAAAAGGGACAGGTTTTTCGTTACAGGGTGGATCACAAAACCATCGCAAGGGACACGCAAGGGGCAAATTCCACAGAGGTCCAGACCGAATTGGGACTTCTCAAAGAGTGGAAAGTCCTTGAAGTGGATGAAACCGGAACCGCACAAGTCCAACTTAAACTTCTTGCCCTTCGCTCCGTCACCAAAAGGCCTGATGGCCAATTGTTTTCTTTTGATTCGACAAAGCCTGACGAATCCACTCCCCAACTAAGGGACCAACTTTCCAAGTATGTTGGTGATCCGGTTGCCCTCCTGGTTTTGGACAAATTGGGAAAAGTAAAAGAAGTTCGTGAAAATCGTTTTGGCTCATCAAAACGCTACGACACAGATCCCCCAATGGGTCTGGTCCTTGGACTTGGGCCGGTGAAAATCGGCACCAAATGGGAAAGAAATGTTACCATTTCCTCCGATCCCACAGCCCCGGCATCTGAAACCAATGGATGGCAAGCTCTTGTCAAAGCGGAATGTATCGCCGAAACCCCATCCAGCAGAACCATCAAAGTCGATGCAAAATGGGTAAAAGAACCCGAGGCCCCGGAGGCCCGAATCTCCCTACTCCAACATTTCCCGGCAACGGAGGTGGTTCTGGACCAACCCGGATTGCCACCGAAACTGATTGTCTCCAAAATGGACCGAAGCATAAAACACGGCGAAAAAGATAGTGCTCTTTACCGGCTTATCTCCGACTACAGGGAATCCCGAATCGACGATTAGCTAATCCGGAAAACATAATCTGAAATGTCTTAAAAGGTAAAGGCCCGGGGAAACTTCCCGGGCCTTTGCCTTTTTTTTAACTGGGAATCGCCTGGTTTACCCACCAATCAATTCGGCAACCGCTTCCTTTTCCTCAAGTAGTTCATTGAGAGTGGTCTGGATCTTGGCCTTGCCAAAGGCATCATGGTTGAGACCTTCAACAACCTGGTAATTCCCCTGGCCATCGGTTGTGCATGGGTATCCAAAAACCAACCCGGCGGGGACGCCGTATTCGCCCTTGGAGATGGTCGCCATGCTCACCCAATCACCCTTGGCGGTTGGCTTTAGCAGACCCTTGACATGGTCTATCGCGCCGTTGGCTGCGGAAAAAGCGGAGCTCGATCCACGGGCTTTGATCACGGCTGCGCCGCGGGTTTGGATCATGGGGACAAATGTCTCCTCCAGCCAAGCCCTGTCGGTCACGACCTGGGTTGCGGGCTTGCCCTGGATCTTTGCATTGGTGAAGTCGGGGAACTGTGTGTTGGAATGGTTGCCCCAAATGGTCATGTTGGAAACATCTTCCGCGGTAAGGCCGGCCTTGAGACCAAGTGCGGTGCGGGCGCGATTGTGGTCGAGCCGGGTGAGGGCTGTCCACCGGTCAGCTGGGATATCCTTACCGTTGTTATAGGCAGTAAGACAGTTCGTGTTACAAGGGTTACCCACAACCAGGATGCGCACATCCGATGCGGCCCTGGCAGCAAGGGCTTTCCCTTGACCAACAAAGATTTTGCCGTTGATGTTCAGCAGATCCTTGCGCTCCATGCCCGCTTTTCTTGGGAAGGAGCCAACCAGGATCGCCCAATTAACCCCATCGAACGCCTTGAGAGGGTCATCGGTCACCACCACACCCTTTAGCCTGTCGAAGGAGCAGTCCTCCAGTTCCATGGCCACACCCTCCAGAGTGGGGAGGGCAGGTGTGATTTCCAGGAGGTGGAGAATGACATCCACATCAGGACCAAATACCTCACCCGAGGCAAGACGGGGGAGCATGGCGTAGCTAACTTGGCCTGCGGCACCGGTGAGGGCAACTCGAACAGTCTTTCGCATGATGAAATCTACCCAAAAAGGGTTTCCTGCGGGGTGGATCCGGCGGATGGACTCGCCGGAGAATCTTGTATTCCTAAAGTGTTAGAGAAGAACCGGATTCTGTCCAAGCGAGCGCAGGCGACAATTCCGGTGCGTGATGCACAAGGAGCTTTTCTTATGCCGGTGAAGGTGGCAATTAACGGTTTTGGTCGTATCGGTCGTCTCGTTTTCCGCGCGTTGGTGGAAAAGGGTCTTGTTGGCAAGGAAATCGAAGTAGTGGCCGTGGGCGATATCGTCCCCGCAGACAACCTTGCCTACCTTGTCAAGTACGATTCCGTTCAAGGACGCTTCAACGGCACCGTCTCCTCCAAGAAGTCTTCCCCAGACAAGGCAGATGACGATGTCCTGGTGGTCAACGGCAAGGAAATTCAGGTTGTTAGCGCCCGCTCTCCCAAGGATCTCCCCTGGAAGGCCATGGGCGTTGACCTTGTGATTGAATCGACCGGTCTTTTCACCGAAGGAACCCGCGACCCAGCTCAGGTGGACAAGTCTGCGTACGGCCACATTGTCGCCGGCGCCAAGAAGGTCATCATCTCCGCCCCCGCCAAGAATGAAGACATCACCGTGGTCATGGGCGTCAACCATGACAAGTACGATCCCTCCAAGCATGATGTCATTTCAAACGCGAGCTGCACAACCAACTGCCTTGCTCCTCTCGTTTATGTCCTTCTCAAGGAAGGTTTTGGTATCGACGAAGGTCTTATGACCACCGTTCACTCCTACACCGCGACCCAAAAGACCGTCGACGGTCCCAGCCGCAAGGACTGGAAGGGTGGCCGTAGCGCCGCCACCAACCTTATCCCAAGCACCACCGGTGCGGCCCGCGCCGTCGCCCTGGTTTGCCCGGAAGTGAAGGGGAAACTCACCGGCATGGCTTTCCGCGTTCCCACCCCCACGGTTTCCGTGGTTGACCTTACCGTCAAGACGGTCAAGGAAACCAGCTACAAGGAAATCACCGAGGCAATGCGCCGCGCCAGCCAAACCTACCTCAAGGGTATCCTTGAAACCACCGCTGATGAGGTTGTTTCCAGCGATTTCATCCACTATCCCGCTTCCTCGATCTTCGACGAAACCTCGGGCATCGAGCTCAACAGCAAGTTCTTCAAGCTGGTAAGCTGGTACGACAACGAATGGGGCTACTCCTGCCGCGTTGGCGATCTCCTCAAGCACATTCTCTCCAAGGGCTTCTAAGAAACCCGTTCAGCCCAGGGAAGGTGTAAATAACCATGGCAAAAAAAACTCTTGCCGATCTCCCCAAGGACCTCAAGGGGAAGAAAGTGCTTGTCCGGGTGGACTTCAATGTCCCCCAGGACGCTCACGGCGAAATCAGCAACGACCGGCGCATTCGCGGTGCTCTCCCAACCATCAAGAAGCTTCTTGATGCCGGGGCGGCGGTCATCGCCATGAGCCACTTCGGCCGTCCCAAGGGAGATCCCGCAAAAGACGCTCCCTTTACGATGGACCGAATTGCCAAACGGCTTTCCGAGCTGCTTGGCAAGCCTGTGAAAAAGGCCCAGGATAGCGCCGGTGAGGATGCGG
>CAWUOD010000200.1:0-6078 GCA_963923115.1 uncultured Singulisphaera sp. | reverse complement strand
GGCTGCTTCCGGTTTCGATCCGATCTCTTGCAACTTTGGAAAGCGGCATACTCCCCTCGGAGGGTGTTGCTCGTCGGTTGCACGAACTTCAAAGACTCACCGCTTCCCTTGCGGAAGTCATGAGGGAAGAAGCGATTGGGAAATGGCTTCAAACGCAAAACTCCGCGTTTGATGGACTGAAACCGCTCGAAATTATTGACCGGGGGGAAAGTGATCGTATTTGGTCGATGATTTACTTTTTAAGGTCGGGCACCCCTTCATGATGGATCCCTTGGCACTCATTTGCCTGAGGATTTGTGGCGAATAAGGCCCAGGAACTGAGCCTCAAAGGTCAGCCATAAAAAAACGCCGGGAAGCCCCGGCGTTGATTGTTTGCTTCACCAAACAGAAAGAAGGCGAAATTAATCGACCTTCACACCTTCCTTGGCGGGCTTGATGTACTTGTAGCCCTTGATCGCGTCCTTTTTCTTTTCGACCAGGGTGCCCTTGACCGAGCCACCCTTGGGGCCGGTGCAGAATTCGCTGTGGTAGGGGGCGCCGGGGCCCTTGTCGTCGAGGAGATAGACCACTTCCTTGCCTGATTCCTGAGTCTTGATGGCGTTGACGCATTTGGTCACGCCTTCGATTTTGAGTTCGCATTTGCCGCAGCAAAGCGTTCCCTTGAGTTCAACCTTGTCGCCTGTCTTTTTGTCCTGTGCCTGTGCGGAGAATCCGATCAGGGTCATCAGCGCCAAAGCCGCCATGGCCGAAAGTAGCTTTCGCATCGGAAATATTCCTTGGGTTCAATTCTTGTGGTGGAGCGGTCAAACAGGACCAATTGTGGGCCCTTGTCAGACCATCGGCTAACCAATTCCACTCTAGATCATCCACGAGGGATTTTCCACAACGAAAGCACACCGACAATCCGGTTTATCCGAAAGGTTTTTGGTTTTTGTCTTTGCGACAGGGGGTTTGGGCAAAAGTGTCCGATTTTGTGGATGAAGCAGGGGGGTCTGGGCAAATCGGGGTTTTGGGTCGTCTTGCTTGCGTCTCCCCTCCGAAATCAGTTGACGATTGGCCCACCTGATCTAGGCTGAATTTTCCCGGAGGGTCCAACCTGATGCAATCCACAGAAGCCACGCGCAAAGCCGAAGTCCTGATCGAGGCCCTTGGGTATTTCCGCCGGTTTCGCGGAAGCCTGATTGTGATAAAGCTTGGCGGCAGCGCCATGGAGGATGCCGAGGCCCTTCGGGCCACACTTCAGGATGTGGTGTTCCTGGAAACAGCTGGGCTGCGGCCGGTGCTGGTTCATGGCGGTGGCAAAGCGATTGACCGGGCCATGGCCGAAGCGGGCCTCCAGCCCAAAAAGATTCGGGGACGGCGCATTACCGATGAGGGGACCCTCTCCATTGTGGTTCGGGTGTTGCGTGAAGAGATATGTGGGGGAATTGTCCGCCAGATTCGAGATTTTGGCGGCCGCGCTGTCGGGCTGCATGGGGGGTCGCAACAGGCTCTTTTTGGTGAAAAACTCCTTTTGGAAACCGAAGAAGGCCCGGTGGATCTGGGCCAGGTGGGGCGCGTCACCCGGATCGACAGGAAAGTGATCGAGGATTTTGCCCTTGGTGGGGTCGTCCCGGTGATCCCATCGGTGGCGCTCGATGCCAACGGAAAATGGCTCAATATTAACGCTGACACCGCTGCCGCGGCTGTGGCACTGGCGCTTGGGGCGGAAAAGCTCGTCTTTTTGAGCGATACCCCCGGTATTCTCATGGACAAGTCGAACGCATCGACCCTGATTCCGACCCTGGATGCCAAGGGTTGCCTCGATTTGATGCGCAGAAAGATCATTGATGAGGGGATGATTCCGAAGGTGGAGGCGTGTCTGGACGCCCTGCGCGGTGGGGTTCGCAAGGTCCACCTGGTCGATGGGCGCAGTCGGCATGCGCTCATGCTTGAGATCTTCACAGACAAGGGGACGGGGACCGAGATCGTTTTGGGTTCGTGAACATCCTGCAAAAATCGCCCCAAGCCCATTGAGAATTGGGGACTTGGGGCTTAAGATTTTTCCTTTGCGGAGGAGTCAAACCAAGAAATGCACGCGGATACCCAAGCCCGGTTTCAAAAGTATGTGATCGCCAACTACACCCGGTATCCGGTGTGCCTGGAGCGCGGAGTGGATTCGCGCGTTTGGGATGATGAGGGGAACGAATATCTCGATCTTTTCCCGGGCTGGGGCTGTGGGATTTTGGGGCATTGCCCGCCCCGGGTTGTTTCCGCCGTCCAGGAACAGGTCGCCCGGCTGATCCATGTTCCCAATACATGGCACACAGACGCCCAGGGTCTTTTGGCCGAGGCGCTCTGCACACGGACCGGGTGGCCCGCCGCCAAGGCCTTCTTTTGCAATTCCGGCACCGAGGCCAACGAAGCCGCCATCAAATTGGCCCGCCTTCATGGGGGCCAGGGGCGCTTCAAGATCATCACCATGCTCAACAGCTTCCATGGACGCACCATGGGGGCGCTTTCCGCCACCGGCCAACCCAAGTATCACGCCGGCGTGAGCCCGATGCTTCCCGGATTCGCCTATGCCCCGTTTGGCGATCTGGACGCGGTCGCAAGGTTGATCGATCCGGAAACCTGCGCGATCATGCTCGAACCGATCCAGGGCGAAGGGGGTATCAACATTCCTCCTCCGGGATATATCGAAGGGTTGCGGGAACTGGCCGACAAACACAACCTTCTGCTCATCTTTGATGAAGTCCAGACGGGCATGGGTCGGACGGGAACCTGGTACGCCCACCAGCATTGGCCCGTGCAGCCGGATATTGTGACGCTGGCCAAGGCTCTCGCCGGAGGCATTGCCTGTGGCGGATTGGTCGCCCGTCCCGAAGTGGCCCAATCGCTCAAGCCGGGAACCCATGCCGCGACCTTTGGCGGCAATCCGGTCGCGTGCGCGGCGGCGCTTGCCACGATCGAAACCATCGAGAGCGAGGGGTTGCTTGCCCGCGCGGTCGAGATCGAAAACCGCTTCCGCAAGCGGATCGAAGCGTTGATGGTATCGTGTCCCTGGGTGACCGAATTCCGTGGCCGGGGAACCATGATTGGTATCCAACTGGCCGTGGAGGGCGCGCCAGTGGTCAAGGCGTGCATGGAAAGGCGCCTGCTTATCAACTGTACCCACAACACCGTGATTCGACTTTTGCCCTCCCTGACCCTCACGGATGAGGAGCTTGACCGTGGCTGCTCCATCCTCGAAGAGGAATTGGCCCGGTTGGGACAAACCGCGTCCTGATTCGTTCCCACACCAAAGATCGACCTAGGGTCTTTTTCATGCGACATTTCATTCATCTTGTTGATTTTACGACAAGCGAACTCGCGAATTTGCTCGATCTGGCCGCGAAGCTCAAGGCGGACCTGGCCAGGGGGCACCGGCCGGCCCTGTTGCCGGGCAAGGTCCTTGGCCTCATTTTCGAAAAGCCTTCGCTTCGCACGCGGGTCAGTTTTGAAGCGGCCATGGCCCAGGTGGGCGGTTCGAGCATTTTCCTTTCATCGACCGATGGACCGATTGACGCCCGGGAGTCGATTCCGGACCAGGCGCGCACGCTCAGCCAATTTGTCGACGCGCTGGTCCTCCGCACCTTCGCCCACAAGACGATCGAAGAATTCGCCGAGTTCGCCTCGGTGCCGGTGATCAATGGTCTTTCCGATTACAACCACCCCTGCCAGGCGTTGGCCGATGTCCTCACCATTCGTGAGGCGTTTGGCGACCTGAATGGTCGGACCGTCACTTTCGTGGGTGATGGGAACAATGTCGCTCGCAGTCTGGCGATCGCCTGTGGCCGTTTCGGAATGAATTTTATCCTGGCCGCCCCGAAGGATTATGGTTTCCCAGAACAGTTTATCGCCACCTATAGGGAAGCCTTTGGTGGCAAGACCCCGGTCCACATCACGAATCCAGCCGAAGCGGTTTCTCCCGCCGATGTCATCTACACCGATGTCTGGACCAGCATGGGACAAGAGGCGGAATCCAGGGCGCGCACCGAGGCGTTCCAGGGTTTCCAGGTCGATGAGACACTCATGGCCAAGGCATCGCCCCATGCCAGGTTCCTCCACTGTCTTCCCGCTCATAGGGGCGAAGAGGTGAGCGGGGGAGTGGCCGATGGTCCACAAAGCCTCATCTTCGCGCAGGCCGGAAACCGGATGCACGCCCAAAAGGCGATCCTGGTTTGGCTTCTCGGCGGCAAGATCTGATTCCCCAAAAGACCTTTTTTCACTGCAATTCCAAGGATATTCCGATGACTGCCCGCGCCGATGGCCGCAAGGCCGATGAACTTCGCCCCATCACCTTCAAACGCAAGTTCACCCGACAGGCGCCCGGTTCGGTTCTTGCCTCGATGGGAACCACCACCGTCCTTTGTACTTGCACCATTGAAGAAGGGGTTCCTCCGTTTCTCAAGGGATCGGGCCAGGGTTGGCTCACGGCGGAATATTCGATGTTGCCCGGATGCGGCGGGACCCGCAAGCCCCGTGACCGGGCGGGCAAGGTCGATGGCCGCGCCGTTGAAATCCAGAGGCTTATTGGCCGTGCCCTGCGCGCGATTGTCAATCTTGAGGCGCTGGGTGAGCGCTGTTTGTGGCTCGATTGCGATGTGATCGAATCCGATGGCGGCACTCGCACCACCGCGATCAACGGCGCTTTTGTGGCGATGGTCGATGGGCTCAACTGGCTGGCCAAGCAACCCCTGCGGCAGGCGGCACCCGGCAAACCCGAACCCAAGCCCCTTCCTCCGCTAAAGGAGATCCTCAAGGATTCGATTGGCGCGGTGAGTGTCGGGCTTCTGGAGGGTCAGGGGCTTTTGGATCTCAACTATCCCGAAGACCGGGACGCCGAGGTCGACCTGAACCTGGTTCTGACCGGGTCGGGCCAATTTGTCGAAGTCCAGGCGGGTGGTGAAGAGGCGACCTTCAGCCAGGCCCAGCTTGATCGATTGCTTACGCTGGGACGCTCCGGGATCGCCGAGATCCGCGCTTTGCAAAAGAAGGCACTCGGCAAATCCTGGCCTTTTGAGAAGTAGGATTATTCCAACCGTGAAACCTGAACCGGGCCGATTCATTCTCGGCCCGGTTTTTTGTTGTTTGGTTCATTTCCTGGCTTGCTATTTTTTCGCGGGGACCTTCAATCCATCGAAGGTCTCTTTAAGTTTTTGTAGTTCACCGGGATTGGCTTCCAGGGGTTTGTCTTTGAAAGCCGGAAGGAGTTTGTCCCAAATCAGATCAAGTGGGGCTTGCATATCCCCGGTTTGGGCGGTGATCGCGATCACGGCGTCGAGTTCGGGCAGGACGATGCAATACTGCCCGAACGCCCCATCGCCCCGATAGGCGCCATTGCGGCAGCGCCAAAACTGGTAACCATACCCCTGATCCCAATCGCTTTTGGGATTGCTGCCGTTGGAAGTCTGTTTGGAAGTCGCTTTGGCGATCCAAGAAGCGGGAAGGATTTGCTTGCCGTTCCAAGCGCCTTTTTGCAGATAGAGTTGGCCGAATTTGGCGATGTCTTCGGTCCGGATGTGAAGTCCCCAGCCACCCAGCGTGACACCCTGAGGGCTGGTCGCCCAGGTTGGGTTTTCGATACCAAGCGGTTCAAACAATCGGGGTTTAAGATAATCGAGAACGGTTTTGCCTGTGACCTTTTGCACGATGGCCGAAAGCATGTGAGTCGCGGGGGTGTTGTAGAGGAAATGGGTTCCGGGCTTGAACGGGACCGGATGATTGAGAAAGGTTTTTACCCAGGGAGTATCAGGCGTGAATTTGGGTTCGGAGTCGTGGCCTGTCGACATGATGAGCAGGTCGCGCACACGCATCGCTTTGAGATTTTTGGAAGGCTCCTTGGGGGCGTATTCGGGGTAAAACTTCAAAACCTCATCATCCAGGCTGAGCTTTCCCTCTTCGATGGCCAGGCCGACAGCAGTCGAGGTGAAGCTCTTGCTCAGCGAATGCATCACATGTGAAGTTTGCGGTGTTTGGGGTTTCCACCAACCTTCGGCGACAACCTTGCCGTGGCGCACCAGCATGAAACTGTGCACGGTGTCGACCTTTTTGTCG
>CAWUOD010000199.1:0-6080 GCA_963923115.1 uncultured Singulisphaera sp. | reverse complement strand
CTTTTATGGTGGGAAAAAGTTTCCATTCAAAGATCAGCGACTGGGGGATGGGGCCTTCTGGTTGGGAGTGGTCTCCCATTTGCGTCCCCGATTCCACCAAAGTTGCCTGTGGCCAAGGGCCGCATAGCGGGCATGTGGCTGGAGGCTGTTTTCCTGGGCTGTTTAACGGAGGGCCAATCCAGGGAAAAAACGAGGGCTCCTTGTTGGCTGACAAGCTTTCCCGGGTGTTTTCGCAATCGTCCCCATGACAGGAAGGCTTGGGCCCAAAATTGCAAACGACGGACAAATCACCGTGGCAGCAGCTTTCGTGAGAATCCCCGGACTGAACGCGGTCTCCAAATTTCGCGCACGGGCAAAAAGCCATCGGAAAGCTGGATTGCAGCCCTGCCAAAAGGAACAGAATGTGGGAAACCAGTTTCAAGAAAAAATACTCGGTTTGTCGCTTTTCCATCAAAAGTCTAGCAAACCCATGAATGCGGGTCAATTCCACCAAAGTATTACAACAGGGCAAACCACGGACCAAAATTTGCCAGACAGTTGGTTTTGGAACCCTACTTGCCGATTATTTGAACATGGACCTTGCGATTGCGTGGTCCATCAAACTCACAAAAAAAGACTCCCTGCCAGGTTCCAAGCACCAGTTTTCCACTTTCCACGATGAGGTGGACCGATGGGCCCACCAAAGCCGCCTTGATGTGGCTGTCGCTGTTGCCTTCGCCATGGAGAAATCCGGTTTGTGTTCGGGGAATGGTACGCTCCATCCACAAAAGCATGTCGTGGACAACATCCGGATCGCAGTTTTCATTCACCGTGAGTGCCGCGGTGGTATGTGGGCAAAAGACGACAGCAATACCCGATGTGATTCCCAATCTGGAGATCGCTTCCTGGACATCCCCGGTGATATCCACCATTTCACAATTCAATCGGGTTTTGATGGCGAGGGTGTTCATGGTCGGGCTTTTCCTTGTCGGGAAGGTGACTTGGCGCCGGGAGGAATTTTCACCTGTGATTTGGGAATTTGGCGAAATTCGTGGAGAAAATTTCTTTCCAAGCTGGGTTGTCTTGGGATCGGCCCAAAGGGCAATATACGGGTAAATCGGGAGTGTTTGCCATGATGTTTGTGCTGCTGTTATCCCTGGTTTTTCCTCCATTGGTTTTGGCCCAGGAGGTGAAGCCAGCCCAGAACGCTCAAGGGCTCCAGAGTGACAAGCCCGCCCAAGGACAAGAGGCCCCTCTTCCGGGGGCTCCCGCCGGGTTGGATCTTTTGGAAACCGCAAAAAAAGTCGTTTCCCGGGCAATCCAGGCTCATGGTGGAAGGGAATTGTTGACCAAAAATCGGGCCGACAAGGTCAAATTGCAAGGAAAGATGGTTGTTGGGAAAGTGGAAGTGCCCTATTCCGCAGAAACGCTTGTTCAGCTTCCCGGACAATTCAAAAATACAATCCAATTTAATCAGGGGAAAAAAGAGGTCACCCTGACCCAGGTGATTGACGGTAACCGGGCCTCGATCTGGGTCAACGGGGACCGACAAAAGCTATCCACCTCCCAAGCCCTCGATCTTCGTCAAACCCTTGACCTCAACCGGGCCATGCGATTGGTGGGGCTTTTGGAGGATTCGGCGTATGATTTAAAGTACCTTGGACAGACCGAAGTGGGTGAGCAAAAGAGCCATGTTGTTCGCGTCCTCCGCAAGGACATGCGCGAATTGCGAATGTTCTTTGACGCAAAAACGGGCTTGCTGGTGAAGACGGAACACCCGGTCGATTTCCAGGGAAAACAGATGCTCCAGGAGGAGCACTACAGTGACTTTCGGGATCTTTCGGGATTTCGAAGGCCGGTCAAGATGACCGTTTACCGCGGAGGGCAAAAGATCCTCGAATCCGCTTTGACGCAAGTCAGCTATTTCGAGTCGATCGAGTCATCCCGCTTTGACCCGGAACAACAACCGTGAATCCGATTGCCTGGCGCGCGAGTGTTCCCGCAGGAGAGGGGGGGCAACCCCTTGATGCGTGGATCGCCAATAAAGCCCGCCTGACCAAAAATGCCGTTCAAATAGCGTTCCGCGAAAAAAGAGTCCTTCAGGGAAAGCTCAGCGCCAAGCCCGATTCGAAAACAGTGGTTGGCCAGGTTGTTGTCCTGATGGCTCGTCGGGATGTCATGGCCCAGGCGAAACGCGAAGCCCTAAAAGCGAATCCACCCCCACCAAAACCGGTACCTGTCCTGAAAATCGTTTATCAGGACGAAGATCTGGTAATTGTCGACAAGCCTTCGGGTCTTACGACCAACAGGAATGTTTCCGAAGTTCGCGAATTTGGCGATCGGGCCAAAAAATTCCTCCCGGACACGGTGGCGGACCTTTTGCCCACCTACATTCCCAGGTTGAGGGATGGGCGAACCCGACAAGTGTTCCCGATTCACCGCACCGACAAGGAAACAAGTGGCCTGTTGGTTTTTGGACTCAATTCCAAAGCCGCGAAGTATTTGGCCAAGGCATTCAAGGATCATGCGGTTGACCGCGCATACCTTGCCCTTACGCGCAACACTCCCCAGCCAGGCCGGATTGAAAACCGGCTAATCGATGACCGGGGAGATGGAAGGCGGGGTTCCGGACCGGATGGCGAACCTGCCATAACAACCGTGGAAGTGGTTGAAAGCCATGCATGGGGTTCGATGATCCGATGTGTCCTCGACACGGGCCGGACCCACCAGGTTCGTATCCATTTGGGCGAGATGGGAACCCCACTTTGCGGGGAAAAGATCTATGATCGCCCGCTTCATGGCAAACCACTTCCTGATCCTTCCGGGGCAGCCAGGTTGATGCTGCATGCTGCCCGGTTGGGTTTCTATCATCCCACCACGGGCAATATGGTTCTTTGGGAAAGCGAGCCCCCCGCTGATTTCCAGGAGGTTTTGGAAAGGATGAGAAAGGGCCCAATCCAGCCCCCACCGAGGCGGATTCCACCAGAATCCCGAAAAAGGCGCGGTTAAAAAACAAATCCTTTTGCCCGCGACCCGGTCTTTTCCCCTCCTTTTTTTCAGCCTGCTTTGGCCGCAGATAATTGCCTGAAATTCTCCTCAGCCTCGGTTGGGTTGGATTGGTAAATAAAAAAAGCTCCCGGAAGTCCGGGAGCTTTTTTCAATAAGCACGAATCCAGTCGAAAGTTATTTCTTCTTTTCTTCGGTCTTGGCTGGAGCCGCCGGCTTCGCCTCTTCCTTTTTGGCTTCAGGCTTGGCGGGAGCTGGGGGTACTGGGGCGCCGGGAACCGGAGCGGTTTGAGCCGGAGTCGTCGCTGGAGCCAAGGGATTGGCGTCGAGGGTGTCGACAACGGTTTCCTGGGTTTGGGACAGGACAACCTTGGTGCTTTGACCACCAATTTCAATGGTCAGGTTTCCATCAACAGTGAGGTTGGTGGATGACTTTTCGACGCGACCTTTCGCGGGGTCAAAAAGGATGCTGCCACCAGCGGTTTTGCTCTTGAGGTCCGCGGCGGTGATTTTGAAGGGGAGACCACCAGCGGTGCTTTCGCCAGCCTTATACACCAGGTTGAGATCAACCTTGATCTTGTCGAGAGCCTTGTCCTTGCCCTCGTAGGTGTAGGTGTAGGTGTTTTCGTATTTGCCGATTGGTCCAAGGTCGAAAGTCGAGGAGCGCTTCCAGGTGCCGGACTTCGCATCGCCCTTGGTCACTTCGTAGCCTGGAATGGCGCCAAAGGTGGGTTCTGCCATGTCCTTCAGGGCTTGTTCGTTGAGGATCTTGTCGAGCAGGGACTGCATTTGAGGGTTGGAAACGACCATCTTGCGGATGAATTCGTCACGACCAGCGATCTTGGTGACCTTGTTGTCCTTGGTGTTCAAGGTGATGACAAACTCGGAGCCTTTGAGAGCCTTGAAGAACTCGGAGAGGGGATTTGCCGCCTCACCGGTTTCCTTGGTGGAGTCGTAGCTGATCTTGTTGCCGCCAATGTCGATCGACATAGTCACGCCTTCGATCCGCTGCTTCAATTCCCATGTGTCGCCGTCTTGCTTGACGGGAGTCCAGGAGAAGTAAAAGGTTTGGGATTGGTCTTGCTTGACTTCGTTATCGCCCACCTTCATGTTTTGCTTTGTGGTGGTTGTCATCTTTTGAAAGAAGGATTTGTCTTTCTCAAATTTCCATTTGAGGGTGGACTTTTCCTGGGCATATGCCGGGGCGAGCAAAACGCATCCGGCCAAAACCGCCATCAAACCGAACCGCGACATGAAGAGGACTCCCAAAAATTCGCAATCCCCTGATCGCGGGGAAGACGGAGAAATTCCTTTGATGTAAATGTTCTATAAGGGAAGGTGGGCCCCGAGCAACCCGAACTGCCCTAAAAAATCATCCTAGAAACCCTTACGGAGACGACCATGGATTTGCTTTCCACCCTCCCAGGTTCCCTTGTGGAGCATTTTTTTCCCAAGGGCTGGAACCTTGGCCACATTGATCGGCTTGCGGAATTATCGGGAAATGCCCTGTTGGAAAGGCGTGCCTGGTGGAACGCAGGGTTCGAGCCAGTCCCCTGCGCCGACCTTTCGGAATTCGATGTGAGGATGGGGCACGAAATCGCGCTTACCATCAAAAATGCCAGGGATGCGGGCCATCCCCTCGCGATGATTTTGCCTGTTGGACCCATGGGTATGTACAAATGGACGGTCCTGTTTTTGAAGGAGTGGAAGGTTTCCTGCGATCATATCCACTGTTTCAACATGGATGAATGGGCGGATGCGGAGGGTAACACTCTACCCGGGGACCATCCTGGTTCTTTCCAGTATGCGATGGAAAACGCTTTTTACGAACCTTTGGGCGAACTAAGTGTTCCCAAAAATCAGCGCCATTTCGCATGGAAGGACAAACTTCCCACCTATGGGGACCGAATCGCCGACCTCAAGGCAAAAGGTGCCAGGTTGGTGGTTGTTTTTGGAATAGGACGGGTCTGCCACATCGCATTTTGGGAGCCGCATTTCGCCGGGGAATTCGCCTCGGTGACCGACTGGAAGAAAGAGACCCACCGCTTGGGCGCCAGGCTTCACCCCCTCACCATCGAGCAAAACGCTTTGACCAGCTTTCGCAGCCGGACCACCCTCGTGCCCGCTTATGCCAATACAATTGGTCCCGGTTTGTTCCTCCAGGCGGAAAAAATCATCGGGGGATGTGATGGAATTTTTGGCCGGACCATGCAATGGCAGGGGCTCTCCTTGCGAATGAGCCTTGCGCACGAGCCGACCCCATGGATTCCCTCCAGCTTTATGCCAACACAGGCTGGTCGCCTTTTCCTGGTCAAAGAGCTTTTGGATCCGCTCATCGCGGAATGTAACTGATCCGGAAATCCGTGCGGATTGGGCTATCGAAAGACACGGTTAGCCAAATGTGTCCCAAAGGACCGATGGTCCCGTTGGAATCATCAAAGAATCAAAAGGGCTAGATTTCTTTTTGGGCGGTGCGGATTTGCAGAATCCCCACCCGCGCAAGCAAGGCGATTTGTTTAAGCCATTCCGCATCAAATGGGTATTGGACCGCCAGTCGGGAATATTCGCTTTCGGAACTTTGCAGGTGTTCCAAAAGGGGCCTTAATTCCAAGGAAAGTTGCTTTGCCGGAAGACTGGAAAGGCTTCCAAGAAGGTTGGGCAACTGGGAACCGACCAATCTTTCATATTCGTTTACAATCGCATCGGCTTTGGGTTTGACCGCGAATGTTTCCGGTTTGTCCCCCGCTCCCGGTGCTTTGGGTTTGGCAATGTCACCCCTGGCAAGGGCAACTGCCAAGGTTCTTTGTTGATCCAGCAAGTTTCTCAATGTTTTGATGCGTTCGGGAACCAGCACTGGCCCGGGTGTTCCCGTTGGATTCATCATCAGGCCCGAGGCTCCAGGCGCGGGGCCTGGTTCACTCTTCAGGTCCCTTTTTTCTGCCAAAAAACGCGAATCTTTTTTGGCCTGTGCCGGTATCCCGGGATTGGCCTCGGCGATATTCCCGGGGCCTTGGCCCATCGCGCTTAATTTTGGTTGGGCGCCCATCGGCAATTCTCCTGGAGGCCTGGGTGCCGGGGGTTGGGAATCCGATTGG
>CAWUOD010000198.1:0-6088 GCA_963923115.1 uncultured Singulisphaera sp. | reverse complement strand
CATCGGAATCCCCCCGCTTGTTGATTGAAGCGCTTTGTGGGTCAAATACCTTACGGCCGGATATCGTTCCGGCTGCATGAGGCGAGTCAAAAACAATCCATACCAATCATCACCCGATGCTTTGCGGGCTCCCGCTTTGGAAAAAGCTCCAGCGAAAATTACCCGGCTGCGAGCATCTCCCTGAGCCAAAACGAGAATCGAGGATGCGATGTTTTTTTCATCAGGAGAAAGCTGACCCGAAGAATGTTTTTTTCCATTGGGCCATTTGGCCAACTCATCCTTGGTCCAACCAAGCGATTTATCGAGGTGGCATAGGTTGCAGGCATGCGGTTTCCCCGTGCCAATACTCCCCTTGAGGTCGGGAATTTGAATCCGATGGGAAACATGGGTCCCCATAAGGGAATAAACCTGGTGTGGCATGTGACAGCTCGCGCATTGGCTCCCCGATGAATCAACACCATGGCGGGTATGCTGTGCCAATTTGGTCCTGTATTCCTGATGGCACTGGTAACAGGCTTCATTGGAACCCATATCCGGCTTAAGCAGGAAATTGGGATCATTACCATGCATTGTGTGACAACTGAGACAACTCATTGCCCCCTTTCCATTCTGGTAACAACCCGAAAGGGCCATTCCATTAAATTCCAGGGAAGTGGTAAGCGGAGTGCCATCGCCCCAGAATCGTCCATCGTCTGGTTCGGGACGGGAATGCGGTTGCGCTTTTTTCCCCGAGGCGATTAGGTGCTGCTCCTTTTCCGACCAGAAAAAATGGTTGAATGCACCCAGGTCCAGCCCTGGAACAAACGGATCCCGATGGGTTTTGAAGTCCCATGCCTGGGGATTCGGAATAATCGCGCCATGACATCTCGCGCAAATGTCATCCCTACGAGCCACGGAAAGCCGCACGGGATTGACCACATCCGTGGCAACCCCGGTGTTGCTTCCACCCGGCGACCGCTCCTTTTCCACATGGTCCCCACCTGGCCCATGGCAAGCCTCGCACGAAATACCCAGTTCATGCACGGTTGTCTTGTACCCGATCACATTCCCTTTGGGCCCTTTGACAGGATTCTTTTGGGTGCCGGTGTTATGGCAAAAAAGACATGTCTCATTCCAGACAGCACCCCGACTTTGTGACCAGAAATCTTCCGAATCGGGCGCCAAAAAGGACCCATTGCTATGTACCCACTTTTTCTCACCAAGGTGATACATAATCGGGAGCCGCTCGAATTCCCCATTGGCCTTTTGATGCAAACATTCCTGGAGAAAATGGGATCCGACAACACGGTCGACGCGGAGCTTTACCAACGGGAGTTTGCCAGGGTCGGACAAACCCGCTTGGGTTTGCGCCAAACGCCATGCCGTTTGCGGATCGCCTGTCTCCATAAAAAAAGAATCACCCTCACGGGTCATTCTTGAAGTTACTCCCTGGTACACAAGGGTTGCATTGTTGAAGTCTCCCTTGACATTTTCAGGGGTCGCCTCCCTGGTCATCGTGCGGTGGAAGGTTTTGTACCAGGAATCGTACTGCTCCCTGTGACACTCCGCGCAGGTCCCGGATGTTTCAAACCTGCCCTCCCCAACCGCGACTTGTCCTTTGTCCGAGACATTCTTCCCTGTGGGTCCGGCCGGAGCAATATCCCTGGAAACCCACCAAATCCCAAGGGCACAAATGGGTACCGCTATGAGAACCAGAACCCGGCCAGGTTCCCGTTTTGGTCCAATCCGAAAATACCAGATAATCCCCATCAACAAAGCAGGAATAAACAGCCAGATGAAAATATCGTACAAGGACATGTTGACCACCCCCCCATGTGTCATTGGAGAGCAGGAAAAGAAAAAGTTGGATGGCGGAAATCTTATCATAACACCACCTCGACTACTACGAGGAATCTGCGATTTCCATGTTCCGAAATCGGCGTAATTGTTTCTTCCCGGACTTTCCGTGCTTTTTCATTCCCGTGAAGATTCATCCCTCGGAATCAAAACCTCCCTCCCCAACATTCCTCCCCCCAACTCAAATGGTTCCCCGCTTTCGGGTGGAGAGATTGACAGATTAGCCCATTCAAACCACCAATTCCTGGACCGATTCCCGAAAAGCCCCATCATTGTTGGCCAATTTATGTGTACATTTGTTTAAAACACACTCCCTTGAACTGGCGCTCAAACCAATAAGGGGTTAGAATAAGACTGTTGTTACATCCCTCCTCACTCCGATCCCGGAGTCGTGTCATGGCATTCCCGAACCTTCATGCATTCAAAAAACAATCCATCCAAAGGTGCGGGGCCTCATTAATCCAAAACAATATCCAAACCGCAAATAACCAACCACCACATTGGAGCAGGCGCAGCTTCATCCAGGCGGGAGGCTCAACACTCCTTGGTTTGGGAATGAGCTCCTTCCTGCAATCCGCCCCAAATGGTCTCGGACAAGGTTTCGGCCGCGCCAAATCCGTGATTCTGATCAATCTGACCGGCGGATTGAGCCACATTGACAGCCTTGATCCCAAGCCATCGGCTCCGGAGGAAATCCGGGGCGAATTCAAAACCATTTCGACAAAACATCCTGGCGTCGCGGTTTGTGAACACCTTCCCAGGCTGGCGGCATCCCTGGACCGTTGGGCCCTTGTGCGGAGCTTTTCCCATGGGGAAAATGGCCACCTACCGGGCACCCACCGCCTTCTTACCGGTGTTCCCATGCCCAACCAGAGGCAAACCGATCTGGACAATGTTCTCTCCCGACGGGACTGGCCCAGTTACGGCTCGGCCCTGGCACAACTGCGTCCAAGGAGGGATGGAATTCCCGGAGGAGTTACCCTGCCCCATGCCCTGATAGAGGGACCGCTTACCTGGCCCGGCCAACATGCTGGGTTATTGGGGCCTCATTATGACCCCCTCCTTGTAAGCCAGGATCCAAACAGCCCCACCTTTCAGATGGAAAGCCTATCCATGGGGCCTGGCTTTGATGTTTCCCGAATGGAAACCCGCAGGACCCTTCTGGACCAAATGGACAAAAACCCCGACCTGAAAGCACACCAGGGGGTAGCATTTGACATGCTCCTTTCGGGCAAAGTAACACAGGCTTTCCGTTTGGAAAATGAACCCGACCGTACCCGGGAAAGATACGGTCGCAACATGTTTGGCCAGTCGATCCTTTTGGCCAGAAGGCTTGCGCAGGCAGGTGTTCCGGTGATACAGGCCAATATGGGGATCGTCCAATCCTGGGACACTCACACCGATAACTGGGGATCGCTTAAAAATCGTCTCCTTCCGTGGACCGAACAGGGGCTGACCGCTTTGGAGGAGGATCTCGCCTCCTCCGGACTGCTGGATTCCACCCTGATCGTGGTCATGGGTGAATTTGGCCGCACTCCGAAGATTTCCACCCTTCCCGGCCAAACCATTGCCGGAAGGGATCACTGGGCCTCCTGTTATTCGGGCCTTTTGGCGGGCGCGGGAATCAAAACGGGCCAAGTGATAGGCAAATCCGACTCGAAGGGTGCATACCCCGCCAGCCAAGCCTATTCCCCAATGGATTTGGGGACAACCATCTACCATTCCCTTGGAATTCCAACCGATTCGACGATTGCGGATCCCCTGGGCCGTAACCTGAACCTCATGCAAGGACAGGTTATCGAAGCCCTTTACCGTGGATAACCAGGCAACCTAAACCCGTTTTGGAAAATTCCCTTTGCCCAAAGGAATGGATTGGGCTATTCTCAAGCGGTGTATAAAGCCCGATGGCGGGACGCTTCCCGTTTGGGACCGGAGACGAATGATGTCGAACAAGGGAACCCGGAACTACCGAGCCCTGTTTTGGACCCTTGCACTGGCCGGGTTGCTCGTGGATCTTTGGTCAAAGCACCAGGTTTTTGCGTGGCTGGGAAATCCGGCAACGCCTGGCTACTATCGCATCTGGGAAGCCACTCCGGAAACTGGCTTCCAATTGGTGGCGCAATTCGAATTCATTGAGGAAAAATTGGTTCCCCGTGTCAACCATGGGGCACTTTTTGGCATGGGAGGAAGTCACAAAAACCTTGCCAATGGCATCTTTGCATTGGTAAGCCTTTGTGCGGCCATGGCCGTAATCGCATGGAGCATCTTTGGCAAAGGTATTCGGCAGGCATGGTTAACGACGGCCTTGGGACTAATCCTGGGGGGCACCCTGGGAAATCTGCACGACCGAATTGTTTTTGGTGGAGTTCGCGATTTCCTCCACTGGAACTATCTTTATGATTGGCCTGTTTTCAACATGGCGGATGTATGGCTGGTGACAGGCGCGGGAATGCTGCTTGTCCAATCTCTCTTTCTCCCCGATCCCGCCCTGGATTCGAAAACGGAATCCTCCGGAAAAATACCTCCCAAGGCCGATTCCGTTGTCACATAATTCATTGGACTATTAAAACCCGAAAACTATTTTTTTACTTGACTTGCTCATGCGCAATTAAAATTCTTCCCCAAAGGCTTGGCATTTTCCGATCCTCTTGGGCGAGAAAAAGATCCCATCCAGATCCAAAATGCCCGCCTCGGTTATGAATGTGACGAAAGCCTGGCGTTGGACCGTCCAAGGGAAATCGCCTCCTTCATGTCGCGTACCGCCTGCCTCATCCCGACAAGGACAGCCCGACTGACGATACTGTGACCAATGTTAAGTTCTTCAACCTGGGAAATGGCGGCAATTGGAAACACATTTTGATAATTGAGTCCATGACCCATGTGGACATGGATGCCGTGACTTGCCGCAATCCGCGAGGCATCGATCAAACGCTCAAGACATTCGGCCCTTTCGGCGGGTGACCTTGCCTCGGAATAGGAGGCCGTTTGGAATTCCACCGCATGGCTGCCAAGACGGTGAGCCGCCTCGATCTGTCGGGGATCGGGATCAATAAAAAGCGATACGCAAATACCCCGGTCCTTGAGCTGGCCCATGCATGTTTCCACGGCGGCCAAATGGGCCAACACATCCAGCCCACCCTCGGTGGTCAGCTCTTCACGCTTCTCCGGAACAAGTGTGGCCTCATCAGGAAGGATCTCACACGCAAACGAGGTGATTTCCCTGGTCACAGCCATTTCGAAATTCAGACGACACCCCACCGTTTGACGCAGAATGCGAACATCGCGCTCCTGAATGTGCCTGCGATCCTCACGCATGTGAACCGTTATGCCATCCGCTCCACCCAATACCGCCTCAAATGCTGCGGCGACAGGATCCGGTTCCTGCCCGAGTCGGGCTTGGCGGAGTGTGGCCACATGGTCGATATTCACACCCAAACGGATCATTTCAATCTCCTCCCCAAGGGGCACTGAGGCCATTCACGAAGCTCTGGAGCCAAACCACCCTGTCGGTGATGGTTTGGCAAAATTACGCTTTTTTTCCCGGGGAAAATGGGATCGTGCTCCAAGGACCATGTACCACCAAATCCCCGCCAAAACAAGAATCACCACTCTTTCAAAAATCCCGCCAACCACCCAAACTCCCGAAAAAGGAAGCCACCAATTCGATAACAGAATCGCCCCACCCACCAGGAGGAGAAAGGTTCGTCTCAACCACGAAATGGACTGCACAAATCCAAGTGGGGCTAAAACCCAGTTTCGCATAAATCGGTTAATTGGAAACAGAACCTTCTCCAATGAACTGGATGGTTTGCCACCAGGATTTCGGGTTAAATTGGATAATCTGTTGCTTGCAGGCTGGAGGTCATTTGGCGGTGGGGTCCCTTGCCCGGATGCGTGAAGAAGTGCCCGCAATTCCCAAACCTGCGATTCCAATCGGTCAATCCTGTCCTCAACCGTAAAGGAACCGATGCGTTCATTCTCTGGGTTTGAGTCGTTCACAAAAGGATCCATGAAAAAAAGGGCCCACCACAAATGTGTGGCAAGCCCTTTTATTATGACGAAAATCCAGGCTCAAAAGAAGCCCGATCGAAAGATTCCCGCCAGTTAAGGCCTTTGTGAAAAATTCCGATCGGCGATCAACAAGGTTTGGGTCGTGTGGCCCCAAAAACTGGCCAGCAAAACCCACATGCCACCCTAGAAGAGTGGCATGTTTGACTAGGCCTTGATGCTTTCCTTGAACGCTTTGAGAGCC
>CAWUOD010000197.1:0-6095 GCA_963923115.1 uncultured Singulisphaera sp. | reverse complement strand
GGCAGCGTCAGATGTGTATAAGAGACAGTGGTAACTGGGTCCCAAGCTTTGGCTTTTGCAAGAATTGCCAGGTTTGAGATCCCGTTGCTTGCCGCCAGGGCAGTTCGCTCGTTGTTCAGGGCGGCTTTAACTTTCATCGCCCCTACCGGGAACAGAATCAGGATGGAAAGCATCCCTACTGCAAGGATGAAAATAGTAGCCAGAACTTCGGTCAGGGTAAGACCATGCCTGCGGTTGTTTACCGGCGCAAAAGCTGTTGTGTTAACCATTATTTGGCCCCCGCTTTTCCAAGGACCTTGCTCACTCCGGTCGCCGCATCAATGTTGATGTAAGTTTCGTTGATTGCCAGTCCCGCTAGCGTGGCGGAGTCGGCGGCAGTCAGAACTATGTTCCCTTTTGTGTAGGGAGTGGCTGGATCTGTTTGGACCACTTTGATCGTGATGATTCCCGAGTTTTTCGGGCTGGATTGTCCCATCGCGGTGAACAGGAGCACGCCTTTGTCCGGATCGGTGGCGGTTGAGCCTTTTTGTATGTTGGGGGTGGCCAGCGAAAGGTCAAAAACGATTCCGATGCTTTTTGAAAAGTCGATAATCGGTTCGTTGGGAATATCCGTGGGTTTTCGAAGGATTCTGAAGGATTGGCCATTTGTGGAGATGGAATTGGAAAGGGGGAGGCGAAGTTTGGCAGGGGTGCCTTCGGAATAGGGATCGGTTGTTACGCCACTATTATCCGGAGGTCCAATCAAAGCTGGTTTGTCTGAAACAATATAGTCGCCTGCCCGAATGGCGGGGTTGAAGGTGGGGACAATCCAGTTTCCCGAATTTTGGTCGAATTTGCTGAGATAAACATCCTGGGTCCCCATTGGATTCGTGCAAGCTTCCAACTTCAAGTTGGTAACGGATCCGGATCCATAAAGGGTTGGAGGGGATTGGACAAAGGTCAGGGAGGCCCCAAGATTTCCCGGGATTGTATCAAAACGAATTCCCGTGACGGCTTTGTCCCGGATGGCCCACTGCCGGGCTCGCATCAGGGAATTTCGGACAATATCCCCGGCTTTAAACATATCTTCGCGTTGGCTGTAGCTTGGGTATATGGCGACCACCATACCCATGACCCCCAGGATGATTCCCAGTACAACCAGAAGCTCTACGAGCGAATAAGCTGACCGGGATTTATTATGGTTTGCGGTGATCATTTCCCGGTCCTCCTTTTATTAGAGGTTGCTGCTGATGGCTTTGGGTGGTGTTCCGGGAGCACCCGGAAGGATTATGATGGGGTCGCCCCATTGGTCAACGATAAACGGTACTTTGATGGTTCCTGTGCCGGTGGCATATTGGACCGCGCCGCGACCCAGAGTTTCCGGATCAAGCGCGCTGAATTTGCCAACTTTTAAAACAAGGAAAAGGGAGTAGGACTTTTCGAAGAAATCCGGGGCTGGATCATGTTTACCACCCCCAACTTTGACCACCGATCCGTTGGCCAATGACAAGCCGTTGAAGGAGTTTACATTGGTCAAATTTAAGGTCGCGTTCATTGCGTTATAGGATTGATTGAGCGAGGCTTTGGCGAGGGAATCGACAAAAATCAGATTCCATTGGCTGAGAATTAGCGCCTTCGTGTCAGCATCGGCATCCCCCGAGGTGGTAGAATCCACGGAGCGACGGGTCTGATCGACCAATTTGCTTGCTTGTGTCGAGAGGGCGTTGTTAATTGAGTCGATCAAAAGTTGGGTGCTGGCCCTTCGTTGGGATTCAACCACCCTTACAACAACACCAGTTGTCACCGCCGCCAGAAATCCGATGATGGCGATTACCACAAGCAGTTCAACAAGGGTAAACGCCCCATGCCTGTTCGGTCGGGTTTGGGATTTCAAGTAAGTCTCAGGCCCTGTCAACATGAGACACCTCAATCCACGGGTTTGGCGAGAACGGAATCGGAGAAGTTGGCCTGGTCGTCGGCACCGTCGCCTATATCCCCGTAGCCATTGAAGATCGCCGGGCGTGATTGGTTCACGCCAAAAACCCCGTCCTTTCCTGCACTGATGATTTGATAACCTTTGGGGTTGAAAAGTTTTGTGGCTGTCTGGAGATACCGTCCGGGTGCGCCACTCGGTTTGTCAAAATCAGCCGCGGAGGGATCCCGCGAAATGTTGTTGTAAACCAGGAGAGGAACTTTGGTTTTGGCTTCCCAGTTATCCACATATGTGTAAAAACCGTTCGGCATTTTAATCAGACGGGTAGGTTTGAAATCGTAGAAGGGGCCTTTTCGTTTGCCGCCTAACAGGGTTGGGTTTGCGCCCCGATTAAAACCATCCGGTCCGGTTGGATAGGGAACCCCGCCCAGGAAAAAAACCCAGGCCTGGTCCGCCAGCAAGGTGGTTACATCCGTCGTGTTTCCATTGGAATTCCAATCCACAGGGCCGGTTATTCCCGGGAACATCATTTGAATGAGTCGTTGTGAGGAAGCCTGGATCGGATCCGTGGTGTCGTAATTCAAATCGTCGCGAAGAATGATTCCACTTGGGATATAGGGCACATTTCCCAGTTCCCGTGCGGCGTTGGCCAGGGCCAATTCGATTTGGGCCATTTCGGTTTTGACACCGACCTGGCGGCTGAAGTTGATCGCTTTGTTCACACCCACCACCAAAAGCGAGGCGAGGATCGAGATGATCATGATCACAACGAGTAGTTCGATCAGGGTAAACGCCTTACGCCCAAAGGAACGACGCAAGGGAGCCCGGCGCAAAGGCGAAGGGGACCCGGTAGGGTGAACTGTTGTGGAAACGGGGATGAGCATTTTCATGGGACTTCCTTTTATCGTTTCCCTCTCTCCAGGGGAGTTTTTTCATTCCCCTGGAGTCTTTGAACCATTCGAACTGTCCAGCCAATCCTGAACAAGGGATTATTTGGACAAGGTTTCCAACAGGTTGATCAGCGGATAGAAGAGCGCGATAACGATCGTACCGACGATCAGACCCAAGATGACGACCATGATCGGTTCGAGCAAGCTAAGGAGCGCCTCGACCATCACATCGACTTCCTCATCGTACACATCCGCGATCTTGTAAAGCATCGTGTCGAGGTCGCCTGTCTCCTCGCCTACATCCACCATGTTGATGACCATGTCATCGACCAGGCGGCTTTCACGAAGCGGGGCGCAGATCGTATCGCCTTCACGGATCGACTCGTAGATGCGTTGATACATCCGTTCAAAAACCGCGTTGGTGCATGTTTCCCGAACAATCGAAAGCGATTCGAGAATCGGCACGCCCGAGGCGATCAGAGTCCCCAGGGTCCGCATCGTTCGGGCAACCGATATCTTTTCGATTAGCGGGCCGATGATGGGGATATAGAGATATAGCCGATCGAGGATGTAATTGCCCGTTCGATTGAGTCGTATGAGCTTTATGAGGAGCCAATACGCCATCGGGAAGAGGGGCAGGACATACCAATAGGTGGCGAACCATTTGGAGGTGTCCATGAGGAATTGGGTGATATCGGGAAGCTTCATACCGAAGTCTTTGAAGATCTTCTCGAACTTGGGGATGATGTAGATCATGATGAACGAGAGGATGGCTATGGCCACCATGATCACCACGACGGGGTACACCATTGCGCCCGTGATTCGGCCTTTTAGGCGTTGGCTCTTTTCCTTGAACTCGGCGAGGCGTCTCAGGATGACTTCGAGCGCACCACCGGCCTCGCCCGCCTTGACCATGTTCACATAAAGCCGGTCAAAGCATTTGGGGTGTTTGGCGAAGGAATCGGAGAGTGTGGTTCCCGATTCGACATCCTCGACGACATCCATCAGGGCGTTTTTGAGGACGCCGCCTTTCATTTGGCCTTCGAGGATTTTGAGGGAGCGGAGAACGGGGAGACCGGCGTCCTGGAGGGTGGAAAACTGGCGGGTGAAGGTACAAAGGGCCTTCATGGAAACGCCACCCAGGGAGAAGGATTTGCCCTTCTTTTTTCCCTTGTCTTTTTTCTTCCCTTTGGCTTTTTTGCCGGCTACTTCGGTGAGCTGTGTCACGAAGTAGCCCATATTTTTGATTTTCTGCTGGGCTTCTTCTTCGGAGGCGGCCTCGACCTGGTCCTTCACCTCTTTGCCGGTGCTGTCCATGGCCTGGTATTTGAAGGTCGGCATGGGAAATCCTCCTAAAGAACGGCCCGGGTTTCCGGGTGGTGTATTCTAGTGGCCGAGTGTTCCGGGGGGGCTTGTGATTAGTGGTCGACGATCGTCTCGCGAACGACCTCCTCAATCGTGGTCATGCCCCCATGGATGGCACGCAGGCCACATTCACGCAATGTTTCCATTCCCTGTTGGATAGCCACCGCGCGAAGATCATCGGTTGATGAGCCCTTTGAGATTTCATCCCTTAGGGTGTCGTTCATGATGAGCAGTTCATGAATGGCCATACGACCCTTATAGCCCGAGTTGTTGCATTTTTCGCAGCCGCGGCCGTAAAAAAACGACTGTCCAGCGGAGGTTTCCGGGGTCAGTTCGAGTTCCATGAGAAGATCGGCAGATGGGCTGTATTGTTCCCGGCAGTTCGAACAGATTTTGCGAACCAACCGCTGGGCGAGGATCGCCTCAACCGTGGCGGTGATAAGGAAGGGTTCCAGTCCCATGTCGCGCATACGGGTGATGGTCGACGGGGCATCGTTGGTGTGAAGGGTCGAGAAAACAATGTGTCCGGTGAGGGACGCCTGCACGGCGATCTGGGCGGTTTCAAGGTCGCGGATCTCGCCGACGAGGATTTTGTCGGGGTCCTGACGGAGAATGGCGCGAAGGGCCGAGGCGAAATTGAGGCCGATTTCGTGGTTGATCTGGCACTGGATCAGGCCTTCGATTTCGTATTCCACCGGATCCTCGGTGGTGATGATTTTTTCCTCGATGACATTGAGTTCGGAAAGCGCGGCGTAGAGGGTCGTGGTTTTGCCCGAGCCGGTGGGACCGGTGACGAGGACGATGCCGTTTGGCTTGGCGATCACTTCGCGGAATTGGTCGACGAGGTGCTTGGGCATGCCGGTATTGTCGAGGCTCAGGTTCACATTGGATTTGTCGAGAACCCGGATGACAATGCTTTCGCCGAAAAGCGTCGGGAGGATGGAAACGCGCATGTCAATGCGGGTGCCACCGACCGTCAGCTCGATACGGCCGTCCTGGGGAAGGCGGCGTTCGGTGATGTCCAGGTTGGACATGACCTTGATACGGGAGGAGATGGCGTTGGCGAGCTGACGGGGAGGGGGTACAAGCTCATATAGCACCCCATCACACTTCATCCGGAGTTTGTACTCGTCTTCGAAGGGTTCAAAGTGGATGTCGGAAGCTCGATCCTTGATGCCCATCAGGAAAACCATGTTGATGAGCTTGCGGACCGGTGCCGACTCGGCCAATTCCAGCATCGATTCCAGGTCGATCGAGGCAGGACCACCCCGTCCGCCCTCAAAGTCGGTGTTCGATTCCAGTTGTTTGATAAGGTCTACAAGGGATTCTTCCTTGCCCATGTAGCACTTTTTGAGGACCTCCTCCATGGCATCGGGTTGGGCCAGCCAAACCACGACTTCATTGAGGCTGAGGAGATTTCTAAGGTCATCGGCGGCACCCATGTGGGAGGGGTCGGCGATGGCAACGGTGAGTACCTTGTCCTTGTAATTGAGCGGGAGGACCTTGTAGACGCTGGCCATGGTTTCGGGAACCAGGGTCAGGGCCTCCGGCGTTGGCCTGACCTCGGTCAGGTTGACCAGTTTGATACCCTGTTGTTCCGCAAGGGCCTGATAAAGCTGGTCGAGATTGAGAAGACCACGGGAGATGGCCACCTGGCCGATTTGCTGACCCGAGTTTCTTGCCTCTTCCAGGAGGTCCCAAAGTTGGTCTTCATCCAGGAAACCGAGGTCGACAAGTACCTGTCCGAGTTTGCGGCGGCCACCTGAGGCGGGGCCGGCGGCATCAGCGAAATCGTCTTTGCTTTTAGGAGCAGGTTTGGGGGCGGGTTTGGCAGCGGGAGCCTGGCCAGCCGGTTTTGCGGCGGCGGGTGCCGGAGCACCAGCGGGACGGGGAGCGCCAGCGGCGGGAGCAGGGGCACTAGCCGGGCG
>CAWUOD010000196.1:0-6102 GCA_963923115.1 uncultured Singulisphaera sp. | reverse complement strand
GCGGCCAACCGGACTTTGATCTCTTTGTCGATCTCAAAAGCCTGACCCGATTCGAGTCGCAATTGGGCGGTTAGCCGAAGTTTTTCAGTGGTTGGAAGAGCCTTCCATGGAAGAACAAGAATGTGGCCACTTTGAAACAGCCCGGATTTGTAGGATTTCCGCAGATCTTCGGCGGAAATATCCCATGAGCTCAAAGGCTGTTTGAATCCCTCCGGGGTGATTTCATAGGCCTGAAGGTGAAGGGTTCCGGGGGCTTTTACCGTGTGACCATCAGTGTCTTTGGGTTCGACGACAACCTGCAAAAGTTCGTCATTGTTGTTTCGGTCTTCATCCACCCCGCCTGTGCCACGGCCAAATTCGATCTGTTTGATGGCGGCTTTGGCATTTTGCGACGATGGCAAAAACGGAAGACCGCGCAAACTTCGATTTTCCGCGGCAAGGGAAGCCGTGGTTGCCCGGCTGTTTTCGAGGTCTTGCTGGATTCCCTGCATGTTTCGTTCCTGCTGGCGCAGGTTGGATTCGAGGATATCCCTTTCGAGCAGGCTTTTTTTGCTGGCACACCCGAAAAGCAAAACGGCCGTCCCCAGGGGGACGACCGTGCGAATTCCAAATCGTATGGAACGAAAGCTCTTAGGAGAGTTTTTTCCCCATGAGATGACCGGCAGGAAGCTTTTCAAGAACATGGTCAATAAGCCCGTATTCCTTCGCTTCCTGCGCCGTCATGAAGTTGTCGCGGTCGGTATCCTTCTCGACCCGCTCCAGGGGTTGACCGGTGAGCTTGCAAAGCAGCTCGTTCATGGTCTTCTTGGTGCGAAGGAGGTGGTTGGTCCGAATGACAATGTCCGTCACCGGGCCACGCGCGCCGCCCAACACCTGATGAATCATGACCTCGGCATGGGGCAGGGCAAATCTTTTGCCCTTTGTGCCCGCCGTGAGGAGAAGTGATCCCATGCTCGCTGCAATTCCGATGCAATAGGTCGCAACATCACAACTGATGTAACGCATCACATCATAGACGCTCATTCCCGCAGTTACCGAACCACCCGGCGAGTTGATATAAAAATGAATATCAGCTTTGGGGTCTTCGTTCTGCAGATACAGCATCTGGGCTACTACGAGGTTCGCGCTTTCGTCATCGACTTCGCCCAAAAGGAACACAACGCGTTCCTGAAGGAGACGAGAGTAGATGTCGAAAAGACGCTCCTCCCGGCCGTTTTGGCCGATAACCAAGGGGGGAAGCATCGGCATGGCGCACTCTCCAGCACGCCCAAGGGATAGATCGATTCCCCTGGGACGAAAAAATTAGGAAAAATGGATCGTTTGGGAAAAAGACTTGCGGCAGAGACTGCCGAATCCTAACCCGCTGACTTCTTTGTCGGAATCAACAACTCGTCCACCAAACCAAACTCTTTGGCATCGGTGGCATTGAAGTAACGATTCCGCTCGGTTTCCGCCTCGATGGTCGGAAGATCGCGGCCGGTATGCTTTGCGAGAATATCGTTGAGAATCGATTTCATCTTCAGGATTTCACGCATCTCGATTTCAACATCGCTGGCTTGGCCACCGATACCGGAACTCCAAGGCTGGTGAATCATCACTTTGGCATGGGGCAGGATAAAGCGGCGACCCTTGGTGCCTGCCGCCAATAGAATCGCGGCACCCGAAGCCGACATACCCATGCAGTAGGTCGCAATCGGACACTCGAGGTATTGCATCGTGTCATAGATGGCAAGAGTCGAGGTGACCGAACCACCTGGCGAATTGATGTAGAAGGAGATTTCCTGATTGCGGTTTTCGTGTTGCAGATAAAGCATCTGCTGGATAACGATGTTCGCAGTCAGGTCGTTGATCACGGGTTCGTATATGTTTGAACCCGACACACCGAAGAAAATGATCCGGTTTTCGAGGAGGATATCCGAGGTGCCGCGACGATCACCATCGCGGCCCCGAGCTGCATAAAGACTATTGTTCCCTTGTATCACCGTCTGCATGGGTTCCTCCCTTGGTGATCCCTTTCGGGCTATCCGGAAATTGGCTGGTTTGGGCCGTGGGTCGGTTGCGGTTATTGGGCCGCAAGTGAGGAATCGGCGGCGGGATCTGTTTCCGATCCGTGAACCGCGCTGGATTCGCTGGTGTCCAGGGCCACTTCTTCCTTGTCCTCGGCTGCCAAAGGCACCTCGGTGAATTCGGCTTGGGAAATGATGAAGTCCATGACCTTGCGCTCGAGCAATTCAGCGGCCAGGGCATCCGTCAAATCTTCGCGGTCAAGACGGGCGCGAACCCGGCGGGGGGATTCTCCCGAGTTGTTCGCCATACGGACCACTTCGGCATCGATCTCGTAGTCGGAAACTTCGATCTTTTCGAGTTCAGCGACCTTTTGGAGGACAAAGTGTTCCTTGAGGGCGGCTGCCGTGCTGGCAAGGATATCCTGCGAGAGGATACGCTGGCGCGCGCGGATTTCCTCTTCAGAAATGCCATCGTTGCGCATTTCCATCACGCGACGGGCCATCGCAGTGCGCGCCTGCTTCATCAACAGGTCCTGAGGCAGTTCCGAGTTCAGAGATTTGAGGCCATTCTCAAGGAATTGCTGACGAATGTTTTGCCGCTGACGATGTTCCAGGCGACGGTTGAGAAGAACCTCAACCAGTTCGTGGAAACCCGCTTCGCTGGTAACACCCAAGCCAGCAAAGAATTCTTCGGTCAATTCAGGCGACTTGATCTGGTTGATCTTTTCGATGGTCAGCTCGGATTCGACAGTCTTTCCACGAAGATCAGGCAGGCTGAGGGATTGACTCAATTCGATCGATACCTTGCGGACCTCGCCAACCTTGGCGCCCTTGAGCTGTTCCGCGAATTTGTGGGCGATACCGTCCTTGAATGCCAGCTTTTCTTCCACGCGGAAAGTGTTCGATTTGATCTCGCCGATGGACTTGTCGCCATCGGTCACTTTGCCGCTCAGGACAACTTCGTCACCCTGTTGAACAGTGGAACCTTCGGGTTTTTGTTCCGAGGTTCCCATCCGGCGAAGGATACGAATGCCCTCGGCCTTGATTTCATCTGGGGTGAATTTGTGGACGGGCTTGGTCAGTTTGAGGCCCTTGTACTCGGGAGCCTCAACCTGGGGACGAACTTCAACCTGGAATTCATAAACCAGGTCACCCTCCTTGGGGAACACCACGGCGGAGGGGTTCAGGTCGGGTGGGCTGATAGGGTTGAGGTCGTTGTCCTCGGCCAATTGCTCAAGGCTCGCGAGCAGGAGCTCGGTCTTAAGCTGGTCGGAGACTTCCTTGTAAAACTTTCGTTCGATGAGCTGCTTGGGAGCCTTTCCGGGGCGGAAGCCGCGGATAGGTGCCTCGAGAGAAACCTCCGAAAACTTTTCGGCCAGGCGCGCATCAAGGTCCGAACGCGGAATCGTAACCTGGATATGTTTCTTGCAAGGACCCGCGTCCTTGATCTGGACGGCTTGATTGAGCTTGCGGCTGGTTTCCTCGGAGGAAGGCAAAGCGGCGGTCTCGGTCATGGTCGGTAATCCAGTCAAAAATGAAAATGCCGGGAAAGCCCAAGCCCTCTTCCTTTCTTAAAAAATAAGAAGGAGCGGCTTGGGCTTCCTCGGCGCTCAGAGCGGGTGATGGGACTTGAACCCACGACAGCCACGTTGGCAACGTGGCGCTCTACCACTGAGCTACACCCGCGCAATTGGCGCTTTGGCCACATCCATATTTAATCGGATCGGGCCAAAGGGACAAGTGGTAAACCACACAGACTGTATCGTCTCCTTCCACAGAAAACCTTAACTCATACACCTAAGTTCATGGCATGGATGAGCTTCCAGATTGCCTGAGGCTTTTTTTCATCATTTTTTTACAACGGCAAAAGCATGGCACTTCCCCTTCGCCCTTTGGGCAAAACCGGTCTTTTGGTCTCCCCTATTGGTTTCGGCGGGGGCCCTTTTGGCGGCTTTTATGGCTCTTTTGACGAATCCGAAGGGATCAGGGCGGTTCACCACGCCATCGATCAGGGAATCAACCTGATTGATACCAGTCCTTACTACGGGGGCGGAAAAAGTGAGGAAATCCTCGGAAAAGCCCTGGTTGGGGGCTGGCGCGAAAAAGTCGTCCTCGCCACCAAAGCCGGGCGAATTGCCAAGGATGTTTTTGACTTCTCCTTTCAGGGGATGATTCGCAGCTGTGAAACCTCCCTAAAGCTTCTCCAAACCGACCATGTTGACATCCTTCAGGCCCACGACATCGAATTCGAACCCAACCTCGATTGGGTTTTTGATGAAACCTGGCGCGCCCTCGACCATTTGCGCCAGCAGGGAAAATGCCGTTTTATCGGTATGACAGGCTATCCCCTGGGCGCGCTGGAAAAAGCGATCAACACCTGCAAGCTGGATGTGGTGATCAGTTATTGCCACGCCTCGCTCAACGATACGACCATGCTGACCAACCTTTTGCCCGTCGCCCAGGCCAGGGGAACGGGAATTATCAACGCCAGCTCCCTGAGCATGGGGCTTTTGACCCAGGCGGCGCCTCCTGCATGGCACCCCGCCCCGCAGGAAGTCAAAACGGCCGTACTCAAAGCGGCCGCATATTGTGCCCAAAAGGGAGCGGACCTGGCCAAGTTGGCCCAACAGTTCACCGCGCACTTGCCGGGTGTGACAACAACGCTAGTGGGGATGTCCAATATCCGTGAGGTTGACACCAACATCGCAGCCGTCACCAGCAAACCGGATCCTGAACTGCTCCATGCGGTTCTGGAAATCCTGAAACCGATCTCAGGCATGGGCTGGCCCAGCGGCACCTGGCCCGCCTAAAAAGCGCAACAAAAAGTTGGGGAGCCCGCCGGCTGAATTGGTTGGGGGCTCTCGGAATTTGTCCTTTGGCCATCAAAATCCCCAAGGGTGGCCCGTGGAAATTCTGACATATTCGATTCTAATTAGGTATATAAGGGGTTTTTGATCCCCCCAAATCGATAATCAGTTCGGTCCACCCAGATCGGGGCCCGAGTGGGATTCGTTGGATGCGGCCGCGACAGAAGGGGATTTGCGGGATTTCCCAAAGCTTGTCGAAATGGCGGGGACACCCGGTTCGGTGTTGGAAGAGTTTGTCTCGGATTCGTTGGGTTTGGTTTCCTCGGCAGATTGGGTCTGGGAGGCGTGTTCCTCGCTTGCCTGGCCCTTTTCGGGCATCATCGACGAGAGCATCGGCCAAATTGCCGTGAGTATCACCACCAAAAGGCCACTGGCCAAACCGAGCTGTTCCTGAGTCATGTGTGTACCTGTGGCGAAGCAATTACCAAAGCCTGCCACGAGGAATCTGACAAACTTGAGATTCATTTGAAGGATTGGGAGTTTCGTTGCCGGACTCGCCCGCAAAACCCTCATAACCGAAAGGTTTTGCCTGAGTCTGGAGCGGGCTGAGTCTGCAGCGCTTGGGAAACTGACCCTATTTGACAATCTGTGCCGTCGTGCGCGATTCGGCGGTCTTTTCGACGGAACCGATTTTGGCTGTCGAGCGTAAGGTCAGCCTGACCGGACGGTTGGGAAGAAGATCTTCGGACAGCTTCACGGGGATGGTGATCCGGGTTTGATCGGCGGGGATTTCGACCGGTTCCACCGTTCCCTGGCCCTCCTCGGCAAAACTGACCTCCACCCGGACCGGCCCATCGTATTGGGACAAGCGGTTTACCGTTAGGGCCAAAGTCGCCTCGGTTCCGGGACGCCAACGCCCCACGGGTGCCGCAGTGACATCAAAGATCCGGTTAGGGACATAGGTGACCGGGATCGACTCGGTGAAATCGATCACACTGCGCCTTGCTTTATCGTCTTTTTCGATCGTGTGTACCCGCAGCGAAAGGTTGTACACCCCGGGAGGAATGTTGTTCCTGGCCTCGATGGTCACAGGAACGGAATTTTCCCCGGCGGCAACAGCCAGGGGGCGATTGGCCAACACCCCCTTGAGGGTGAAGGAGTTCTGGTTGGGAACACCGACGATGGTGATTTCAGCGGCATCGGGAAAGCGTTCGGTGCGGTTGATTTTGAGATTTAGGTCGATGGTGCCGCCCGGGCCAATGATATTGGCGTCTTCGGCAATGGCGCCG
>CAWUOD010000195.1:0-6114 GCA_963923115.1 uncultured Singulisphaera sp. | reverse complement strand
CTGGATCCGGGACACACCGGTGCGTTGTTTGAATTGGCCCGCGCCAATGATTACGCTGGCAACGATGATGATGCCGTGGAGTATTATGAGCGCTGTTTGCGTCATCCACCCGTTCACTTGGGCACTTTGAACAACCTTGGTGTTCTGTACGAGGATATGGGGCAGTACACAAAGGCAGTAGAGTGCTATCGAAAGCTGCTTGCGGCTAACCCTCTGGATAGCCGTGCGCGCCTTTTTCTCAAGGATGCCCAAGCGTCTCAATCGATGGTCATCAGTCATACGGATGACAAGGTTGATACGCGCCTGAGCCAAGTGTTCGAAATTCCTGTCACGGATTTCGAGCTTTCTGTTCGGGCCCGAAACTGTCTTAAAAAACTCAATGTCAAAACCTTGGGTGACCTTACACGAATTTCCGAGAAGCACATGATGGCTTCGAAGAATTTTGGGGAACAATCGCTCAACGAAATCAAGCAGATGCTGACCATCAAGGGTTTACGTTTGGGTCAGTCGCTTGAAGAGGGCGCCCCCACCGAGCGTTCGGTTGGGCGTATGGATCACATCCAACTCTCCGAGCAGGAGCAGGCTATCTATGCCAAGCCAGTTTCGGAACTGAATCTTTCGGTTCGTGCCCGAAAGTGTATGACCCGTTTGAACATCAACACCATGGGAGAGCTTTTGAGCAAATCCGCGGATGAGTTGATGGAGGCTCGCAACTTTGGCGTGACCTCGCTCAACGAGGTTCGCGAAAAGTTGACCATCATGGGTGTCGGCCTTCGGGGCGACTAGTCATTGTTCGTCTCTAATGTTCATGGAACAATGACGGCAAAATGCCCGTTAGAAATGCACAATTTGAACTGATTCGCCGCGATGGGAAAGCCCGTCGCGGTTCTTTTTTGACCGCACACGGGCGGATTCAGACTCCCGTGTTCATGCCGGTGGGCACATGCGCCACGGTTAAGGGCCTTACCCCCGAAATGGTTTTGGGGACGGGTGCGCAGATTCTTTTGGCCAATACCTATCACCTGGCAATTCGGCCGGGGGATGAGTTGATTGCCACCCTGGGTGGTCTTCATAAGTTCATGAACTGGAATCTCCCCATACTCACCGATTCGGGTGGGTTCCAGGTTTTCAGTCTTGCGGAAATGCGAAAAATTTCCGATCAAGGCGTATCTTTTCGATCGCATATTGATGGAGCCCTTTTGGAGCTGAATCCGGAGAGGGCAATCCGGATCCAGGAAAATCTTGGCTCGGATATCGCGATGTGTCTGGACGAATGTCCGCCATTTGGGTGCACTCCCGAACACCTGAAAAAAGCCGTGATGCGGACAATCGATTGGTCGGGGCGTTGCCTCGAGGCCCAGACTAGAGAGGATCAGCTGCTTTTTGGAATCGTTCAGGGTGGGACGGATCTTTCCCTGCGCGAGTACTGCGCCAAACGACTTGTCGAATTAGGATTTCCAGGATACGCTTTGGGTGGTTTTAGTGTGGGGGAGACTCCCGAGCAGATGGCCCAGGCCCTTTCTCCCTGCGCGGATTTTCTTCCCGAAGACAAGCCCCGATATTTGATGGGTGTGGGGCGTCCGGTTGACCTTCTTCGGGCCGTCGCCTCCGGAATTGACATGTTTGATTGTGTGATGCCCACCAGAAATGGACGGAATGCCATGGCATTCACCCATTCGGGGGATTCGCGACTTCGCAACGCCAAACATCGTGGCAGTCCAGAGCCGCTTGATCCGGAATGCGGTTGTTATTGTTGCCGCAATTACACCCGTGGCTACCTGCATCATCTATTCCAGACGGAGGAGATGTTGGGGCCGACCCTGGTTTCCATCCACAATCTGCACTTTTATGCTGATTTGATGGCGGGAGCCCGTAGTTCCATTGAGACAGGTACCTTTGAAGCCTATATGGCAAATTGCCTTGGGCGATGGGGCCTTGAACGGTGAATTTGTGGTCCTAGGATATCGGTTTAGCGGATGTATCCGGTTAAAGTTCCGGTTATTTTCGCTCGGCTGGAAGGGGTTGCCGTTTTGTTCTTTGCGCAAGTGGACATGAGCTTCATCTGGCAAACAGGGGGAATGGTCCTCATGTTTGGGGTGTTGTATCTTTTGTTTCTGCGCCCTGCCATGAACCAGGAAAAGGAACGGGCCTCCCTCCAAAACAGTCTCCAAAAAAATGACAAGGTGCTTACTTCGGCCGGCATTTATGGCACGGTGGTCTCCATCGTGGAAAATGCGGACGAGTTGCTGCTCCGAGTCGATGACCAGGTCAAGATCCGGGTGACCCGGTCGGGTGTTGTGCGCAATTTCACCAGGGAAGAGGCGGCCAAGACCCCGGCAACTCCGGGATAAGCCTCGGCCCTCGATCAATCAGGAGCCCCGTTGGGGCAGGGATTATGGACGCTCTCAACCAGTTGTTTTCCTCCATTGGCAGACTATTCTCCTCCGTTGGGAATGTCATTGGAATGGGTATCCATCCCGGTAGGGTGTTGCTTTGCCTCATCCCCATTCTTGTTTCGGGATTGATTGTCTCGAAGGCGGGAAAGCAATACCTGGCGGGAGAGGGTGGTTTTCGTCTTGGGGTGGACCTTTCGGGTGGTGCTGTTTTGGTTTACGAGGTTGACACCTCCAAAACCCAGGATGCCTCCGGCGATTTGGTTGAAAAATTGACCGCCGTTCTCAAAAGGCGCATAGATCCCAACGATCTTTACAACATTACCATTCGTCCGATTCCGGGTGATCCCCCACGCGTTGAAATTATTCTCCCGACTGGCGGTCGACGCCAGGTCGAGGCAGAGCAAAACCGGTGGAACCAGTTGATCGAAAGCCTCGCCAAGGAAATTCCACCCAAGTCACAAAGCTACAAAGCCATTCGAACCAATGATCTCTCGACATTGGCTGTTGTGGCCGTCGATAACTCCTCCTCGATTGATCCCGCCAAACGCAAGGAGATTGTCGAGGCTTACATCACCCGGGAAAAGCTCGGGGCGGACGATGCGGATCGGCTGCGAAAATCTCTTGAAGGCAAGAACAGCCTTTCGGATGTCGTGGTCTCCAAGTTGATAGATAGCCTGGGCGGAAATGCCGGGAGTGGTCAAAAGCGCCTGACCTCCGACGAGGTTGAACGAATCAAAGGCAAGATCTCCCAGCAGGGGCAGTTGGAATTCAGCATCCTGGCAAACGGAACCGATGACCGGGAAGGTTTCGAAGCGGCCAAACGCACAATCAAAGCCACCTCCCCGGAAGCTTTGGACAAGCTCGCTCTCCAGGGATATGCGCCGCCGGTCCCGGTCAATGCGGATGGGACCAAGGACTTTACAGTTACACTCCGAAGGGAACCCTACCGGACCAATTACCGTTGGGTGGAATTGGGAAAACAATTCCTTTATGAGCTCGGTTTGAATTCGTCACAGGCGGATGACAAAAATGGTCTGGGACAATTCCGGATGGTTGCGGATGCCCGTGACAAGCGGGAAGCCACGGAAATTTTCCTTGGAAGCAGTTCCCAGGGATTGGTTTTCAGTCGTCGTATCCCCAATCTCGATCGGATCTCGTTGAAGGATCGCCAGGAGGGGAAAACCATGGAGTATTTCCTTCTTGTCCGTGAGTCCTCGGACAGTGAAAAAGTGACTGGTGATTATTTAAGTAGCGCTGCCAAGGGTATTGATGGCAGGGGGCGTCTCGCAGTCAATTTCCGATTCAATCCTGAAGGCGCAAACCGCTTTTCCGCCCTCACTTCGAGGAATACTCCCGATTCCCAGGCCAGCTTCAAACGACAATTGGCGATCATCCTGGATCAGCAGATTCAATCCGCTCCGGGTCTAAACACCACCATTAGTGAAAGTGGTCAAATCGAGGGCGATTTTACAGGTCCCCAGGTTGACCGTTATGTCGATGTGCTTCGATCGGGCGCATTGCCAGCAACCCTCAAGCCCCAACCTGTTTCGGAGACTACCATGGGGCCCACCCTTGGTGAGGACACGATTCGCAGTGGTGCTTTGGCAATCCTTGCCGCATTCGCTGCAGTTTTGTTGTTCATGGTTGTCTATTACAAGGTGTCGGGTTTTATTGCCTGTATCGCGCTTTTCGCGAACCTGCTTTTGACGGTCGCCTTTATGGTTCAGGTCAATGCCGTGTTCACCCTTCCCGGTCTTGCCGGTTTGGTATTGACGCTGGGTTTGGCGGTTGATGCCAACATCCTGATTTATGAGCGTCTTCGCGAAGAGCAGGAGCGTGGCGCATCGATGGCCCTGGCCCTTAGGAACGGTTATGACCGGGCTCTTCCCACAATCATTGACACCCACTTAAGCTCCATTTTTACCTCGGTAATCCTTTATATCGTTGGTAATGACCAACTAAAGGGATTTGGAATCAGTATGATTCTGGGCCTCCTGATCAGCTTGTTCACCTCGCTGACCATGACCCGCGCCATGTTTGATATTTGGATGCGCAATAGTCGCGTGCGTCACCTGAATATGTTGAAGGTTTTCACCAACCCCCAGATCGATTTCATGAGCATCCGCAAACAGATGTTCACTATCACCGTTGCCCTCACCATCATCGGTGCAGGCCTTTTCTTCTTCCGTGGTAAAGCCGGTTTGAATATCGACTTCAATGGTGGGACCTCCTTCACAGGTTTGCTTTCGGAGGAAGGATTCAAAACCAACCCCGAAGTGGGCAACATCACCTGGCTGCGAAAGCAGTTTGATGGTGAAAAGTCAGGCGAGGGGCTTTCCGAAGTCTCCATCGAGCAAATTTTTGTTGCCGATCCGACATTTTCGGAAAGTAACCGCAGTCGACTTTTCACCCTTCGCACCACTGAAAAAGATATCAATCGTGTCAAAAAGGTTATTAATGAAAAGCTGGGAGCCAATCTTCAGCGCACCAAATTGGACACCATTGTTGTGAATGCCAACGCGGTGGACCTGGTTTTTGGAGAAGCTGTTCCGGTGACCGTCTCGAAGCCTTCCCTTTTGGCAAGTTTGAAGTCGGCCAAATTGATTGTGGCCGACACAGACCTTTTGGTTCGTGGCGTTGACGAAAAGGAAGGGAAGGCAAAAACCTGGAAATATGCTCTTTCCAAAGCGGTTTCAAGGGATGAACTTTCCAAGGCTTTGAATTCAGTTGCCGCCAATATCCAGGCACAAGCCAAGTTAAAGGACAAGGTGGTCCTAACCGTTGGAACCCCCGTTTCCGTGGACTTTGGTTTTGACAAACCAGTATCCCTGGATCAGGTCGCCCTCCAGGTTCGCCAGGGCGCGCACGACCTTTCTGTTTCCGATTCCAAATTTGCCGATTCTTCAGGTATGAGCACGCTGAAGTCCGCCCGTCTTGATCCATTGGACGAGCAACAGGCTGGTCGGTTCAAGCGCATGCGAATGGAGTTGGTGGATGCAATTGACGCCAAGCTTCTTGATCGGGTCCTGACAGATGTGCAGAAAACATATGCAAATAGTCCTGTGCCTGAAAGGTTGGAGAATTTCGACTCGACCCTTGCCCAAAGCACCCAGCAAAGGGCCTTGTATGCCATTGTGGCCTCTTGGCTTTCGATTGTTATTTTCCTTTGGTTCCGTTTTGGAAACTGGACCTTTGGTCTGGCGGCGCTTTTGTGCCTGATCCATGACCTTTTCTTTACCCTTGGGGTTATCGCATTCTGTCATTACTTTGCCGAATTCATCCCCGGGCTGGCGGGAGTTTTCCTGATTCAGGATTTCAAGATCGACCTGCCCGCAGTCGCTGCCCTGCTAACCCTTGTGGGTTACTCGGTGAATGACACCATTGTTGTGTTTGATCGAATTCGAGAGGTCCGGGGCCGCAACCCAGGCCTTTCCGAGGAGTTGATCAACAAGTCCATCAACCAGACTCTCAGTCGAACGATTTGGACATCGTTTACCATTTTCCTGGTTGTCGTGGTTCTCTACTTCTTTGGTGGCGAAGGCGTTCACCTGTTCGCATTCATCATGGTGATGGGTGTGATCGTTGGTACTTACAGTTCCATTTTCGTTGCAAGTCCGCTTCTTCTGATTTTGGGTGAAGGGCGCCTTCCCGCGGGGGTTGCTGGATCAACCGCCATTTCTCCCCAAAAGGCTTAATTTAAGCCAAAAAGGGTAATGAT
>CAWUOD010000194.1:0-6121 GCA_963923115.1 uncultured Singulisphaera sp. | reverse complement strand
GGGCTCGGAGATGTGTATAAGAGACAGATCATGCCCAATAGGCCAACGGTCAAACAGCGCTTTGCTCGGCCAGGGTGCCAGGCGTTTTGTCCATTCATGGATCTACTCCCCAATGAGGTTGTCGCCGCCTTCTTGGCGGAACAAAGTCTGCTTATTTGTTCAAAAATTCCAATTCGTTTGCGATGAGGTCGTCACAGGATTCGCGCCGCCGGATTTCCCTGTGTTTTATCCCATCCACCAGGATTTCCGCGGCGCGGGGGCGACTGTTGTAATTGGAGCTCATCGCCATGCCGTAGGCGCCCGCGCTGAAGACCGCCAACAAATCGCCCCGGTGCATTGGGGGAAGGTGGCGCTGTTTTGCCAGGAAATCTCCTGATTCGCAAACCGGTCCGACGACATCAACCGAAACGGTGTTTTCACCTGGCTGCTCAAAATCCTCCGGAGGAGTTTCGAATCCCTGTTGGGGTTCGACCGGCCAGATTCTGTGGAAAGAATCGTACAGGGTGGGTCGGATGAGGTCGTTCATCGCGGCATCCTGGATGACGAAGAGCTTCCCACCGGATTCCTTGGTGTAGATTACGCGACCAACAAGAATGCCGGAGTTACCCGCGATAAACCTTCCCGGTTCGAGAACGAGTTTGCAGCCCAACTCTTTTATGGCGGGAACGATCACATCCGCAAAGGCTTGCGCGGGCAGAGCTTCTTTTTTGCGGTAATGGATACCGAAGCCACCACCCATATTAAGGATCCGAATAGGATGTCCTTGTGCCCTTAGCGCGGCGACCAGGGTTTTGGCTTTTGCAATCCCCAGTTTGTAGGGTTCGACGCTCAGAATCGGGGAGCCCAAATGCATATGCAGCCCGCAAATGTCAAGATTTGGGTGATTGACATATCGCTCCGCCACTTCGAGAACTGTGTCAATATCCAGGCCAAATTTCACACCTTTCACGGAGGTATCGGTTTTGGCATGGGTTTTTGGGGGAAGGTCGGGATTGACGCGGAGGGCAACAGGGGCTTTTAGACCCATTGTTCCCGCCACACGACCCAATTCGACAAGTTCGGCTTCGCTTTCGACATTGAAAAGGTAAACTTTTTCCGAGAGGGCGCGGCGTTGTTCCGCCTCGGTTTTTCCCACGCCTGCAAAAACGATTTTTTGACCCGAGGACCCTGCGGTCAGAGCGCGGTGAAGTTCCCCATTGCTTGTGACATCAAATCCGGCACCGTGCTGGCGCATCAGGTTCAGGATCGAGATGTTGCCATTTGTTTTCACAGAGTAGCAGATGAGTGGATCGGCTTCCCTGAAGGCATCCTGGATCTGTTTGAGGTGATGGACCAGGGTTGCGGTGGAGTAGATGTAAAGAGGCGTGCCGTACTGGTCGGCAAGATCCTTTACGGCAACATCTTCGCAATAAAGTTTTCCCGCCTTGTAATGGAAATGATCCATGGGTCCGCTCCATCCTCCTTGGGGCTTGCCGGGCCCGATCCAGGAAGGAAAGCAGGCTCATTCCTCAAGCCGCTTCTTCCAGAGATCCAGTTGGCGTGCCACTTCGGTCGGGGCGGTCGAGCCCTCGGAACGAAACGCCATGAGAGCCCGGGAGACCCCCAACACTTCATATACCCCCGGTGTCAAGCCCGGGTGGGCGGAATCGAAATCCCCCTGGTCAAGATCGACAAGTCGGCACCCGCGTTTTTCACACAGTCGAACCATTTTACCCACTATCTCATGGGCGGTGCGCAGGGGGACACCCCTCCCAACCAGAAATTCCATTAAAGTCGTTGCATCCAGAAAACCGTCCTCAATGCGCGCGGCTATCTGTTCCCCCTTCAATCTGGCTTGTCGGACGATAGCCGCCGCCAAATCGAGTGATGCCTCGACGGTGTCATGGGCATCAAAAACCGCGGGTTTGTCTTCCTGAAGGTCGCGATTGTAGGCCAGTGGCAATCCCTTGAGCAAAATCTGGAGGCGGTTGAGATCGGAAATGACACGGGCTGTTTTGCCCCTCATCAACTCCAGGACATCGGGGTTTTTTTTGTGGGGCATTATGCTCGAACCCGTGCAGAAGGCATCGGGCAGATTGAGGAAGCCAAATTCGGTCGTGGACCAAAGGACCCACTCCTCGGCCCAGCCACCCAAATGGATAGCCACCATCGACAGGGCGAAAACATATTCGACAAGAAAATCCCGATCGGAGGAGACATCCAGACTGTTTATTGCAAGGTCATCAAAACCAAGGGTTTTCGCCACATGTCGGCGGTCGATGGGAAGGGAACTTCCCGCTAATGCGGCGGCGCCCAGGGGAAGGCGATTGAGTCTTTTCCGGCAATCGGCGAGCCGTTCGCGATCACGCTGGAATTTTTCGACATAGGCAAGGAAATAGTGGGCCGCGAGGACCGGTTGGGCTCGCTGGAGGTGTGTGTATCCCGGGATGATCAGGTCTTTGTGGTTTTCGGCGGCTTCCACGAAGGCTTTTTGGACATCCAAAAGGTAAGAGTCGACCCTGTCGAGGGCGTCCCTTGTCCAGAGTTTCATGGCGGTCACAACCTGGTCGTTTCGGCTGCGACCTGTGTGTAGTTTTCTGCCGGTGTCCCCAAGACGCTCGATCAGGGCGGATTCGATATGGGTGTGTATGTCTTCCAGTGATGTGCGGATGGGGATTTTTCCGGCTTCAAGATCATCGCCTATTTGATCGAGGGTGTTGCAGATGGAATCCGCCTCGGCCAGGGTGATCATTCCAACCTGGGCGAGCATTTTGGCCTGGGCCTGGCTTCCGAGGATGTCGTGACGATAAAGGCGGCGGTCAAAGCTGATTGACTCGGTGTAAAGCTCGGTTCTGGCGTCAACGCCCCCATCAAACCTGCCACCCCATGTTTTTTGGCTCATGAAACTACCGTCCGCCTAATAGTTTGGGAATCGCCAACCGTGCGGCGTTCCCTTTGAATTTCCTAGATTTTCCTATGGATCCCGGGCGATGGGGCGAAGGTCAGGAGTCAAAGGAATGCGGATCGGTTTGTTGGGAGGGGCGTTTGATCCGCCCCATTTGGGACATTTGATCGTGGCCGAGTCGTGTCTGGGGGCCAAAGGGCCTGGAGCCAAAGGTGTTGACCAGGTCTGGTTCCTCCCATCCGCCAACCCACCCCATAAAGTGGCTTCACGGTTGGCATCATGGAACGACCGATTGGAGATGGTCCGACTGGCAATTTCGGGGAATTCGGCATTCCGGGTGGAGCCTATTGAAGCCGGGTTGCCCGCTCCGAATTTTTCGTTTCAGACTCTTGCCGCCCTTCGGGACAAATATCCGGAACACGAGTTCTACCTGATTTTGGGGGAAGACAGTATGGCGGACCTGCCCCATTGGCGCAATCCCGGGGAAATCCTTCGACAAGTCGGGATTCTGGTCTACCCAAGGTTGGAAACAAGGCCGGGCGTGAATGCGAAACATGCCAAGGAGGTTTTGGAACAGGGTAGTCCCGAGGCAAATATCAGCTGGATAACAGGGGTTCCGGATATTGGAATCGCAAGTCGGGATTTAAGGCAAAGATGCTTGCTCGGGCAAAGCATCCGATATCAGGTGCCCCCTTTGGTCGAGGAATTCATTCGACAAAAACACCTTTATGTAGTGAATTGAACTCCCTAAACCGACTTAGTTTGCTAGAGATGATTGTGTGAGGTTTCTCGACAACCATTGGGGCGAGTCCATGGTGCCAAGTTTTTTCAAAAGTTCCCTAGGCCGAAAATATGCCATGGGCGTTACCGGCCTGCTTTTGGTGGGCTTCGTTTTGGGGCACATGACCGGGAACCTCCTGATATTCCAGGGGCCCGAAGCTCTAAACGGATATGCCGAATTTCTTCACGAGGCAGGCCACGGGATGCTCGTATGGCTGGCCCGAATCGGGTTGCTTGCCATTTTTGCGGTGCACCTGGTTTTGGCGTTCATACTCCGTGGAGAAAACCGGAAAGCCAGGCCGATCGCCTACCACACCGACACGGCTCTTGTGTCGAATTGGGCTTCCCGCCACATGTTCCTGACGGGTCTTGTCATTTTGGTTTTCGTGATTTATCACATAGCGCATTTTACCCTTGGAGTTACCGACATCAGTTCCAGTTTTCGGGTTCGGCTCGAGGGAAGCTCCCGTCCGCACCTTCTTGATGTCTACGCGATGGTCATCAAAGGGTTCCAAAACCCGTTCGTATCCGCTTTTTACATCCTCTGCCAGGTGATCCTTGCCGCCCACCTCTGGCACGGAGCAACAAGCTGGTTCCAATCCGTGGGACTCAACCGGAGCAAATGGCGCTGTTACACAATCCTGGTTGGCCCATTGATTGCTTTGGTGGTTGTTGTGGGGAATTGCTCGATTCCCGTGGCGGTTCTTGCGGGACTTGGCAAGAGCTACGAAGTTCAAAAATATGAGAAAATGGAAGCCCGTTACGGGATCAAGCCTGTTACCCTTGGCGAGGCAATGAAGCAAAGCGAAGCCCAACCGGGAGGCCGTCAAAAGGGATCCCTTGAGCGGGAAACCCCCGCGCCATCATCCAATAAGGCGCCTGAAACCCCGAAAAGCGAAGCTCCCAAAAAGTGAACAAGTTTTTGAAATTCTTCGGATGAGGGTGTTGGTGATTTATCCCTTTCCGAAAAGTTCTTATGTCTGCTTACCAGAGGCCATCCATGAAATTAGACCCTCGAGTTCCCGCCGGTCCGCTTGCGGAAAAATGGGATCGTTGCAAGATGGAAATGAAGTTGGTCAATCCGGCCAACAAGCGTAAATACCATGTGATCGTGGTGGGAACTGGTTTGGCGGGCGGCGCGTGCGCGGCTTCCCTGGCCGAACTCGGTTATCAGGTTTCGACTTTTTGTTATCAGGACTCCCCACGCCGGGCCCACTCCATCGCCGCACAGGGTGGCATCAACGCCGCCAAGAACTATCGCAACGACGGTGACTCCGTAGAGCGGTTGTTTTTGGATACGATCAAGGGTGGCGATTACCGCGCGCGTGAATCGAATGTTTACCGGTTGGCCCAAAACAGCGTCAACATCATCGACCAGTGCGTTGCCCAGGGTGTTCCTTTTGCCCGTGAATATGGCGGGCAATTGGACAACCGGAGCTTTGGTGGCGCCCAGGTATCGCGTACTTTCTATTGCCGGGGGCAAACCGGCCAGCAACTCTTGCTGGGTGCTTATGCCTCGTTGAACCGCCAAATCGAACAGGGCAAAATCAAGTCCCATCCCCGTCATGAAATGATGGACCTGGTTGTGGTCGATGGGAAAGCCAAGGGAATCATTGTTCGTGACAGCGTCACTGGCCAGATCGAGCGCCATTCGGCGGATGCGGTGGTTTTGGCTTCCGGGGGATACGGGACGGTCTTTTATCTTTCCACCAACGCCATGGGTTGCAATGTTTCGGCGACCTTCAGGGCATTCAAACGGGGAGCGATGTTCGCAAATCCCTGTTACACGCAAATCCATCCAACATGTATCCCGGTAAACGGAGATTACCAATCCAAGCTCACCCTGATGAGCGAATCGCTGCGCAATGATGGCCGGATTTGGGTTCCCCAAAAACCGGGTGACAAGCGCCCCCCGGCAAGCATTCCTGAATCGGAACGGGACTATTATCTTGAGCGCAAATATCCCAGCTATGGCAACCTTGCGCCCCGTGATATTTCCTCGAGGGCCGCTAAGGAGGCCTGTGATAACGGCAAGGGTGTCGGCCAAACGGGCCGTGGCGTGTACCTCGATTTTGCCGACGCCATCAATCGTTTGGGGCAAAAAACCATTGCCGAGCGATACGGCAATCTCTTTGACATGTATGCCCACATCACCGGTGAGAATCCTTACCAAACCCCAATGCGGATTTATCCGGCGGTTCACTATGTCATGGGTGGGCTGTGGGTGGATTATCGCCTGATGAGCAACATTCCGGGACTTTTTGTGCTGGGAGAGGCCAACTTCAGCGATCACGGGGCCAATCGTCTTGGCGCAAGCGCCCTGATGCAGGGGCTTGCCGATGGATACTTCACGGCTCCCTACACCATCACCGACTACCTTGCCGGAGTCAAGCCGGGTGCGACGGATGTAAAATCCGCCGAATTTGCCCAGGCCGAATCGGATGTGGCGCAGCGGCT
>CAWUOD010000193.1:0-6125 GCA_963923115.1 uncultured Singulisphaera sp. | reverse complement strand
TCCTCCGAGCGACGATTGGTCATTCGGGTCAAATCAATCAACTCCATTGCACCACGAGCCTCGTCAAGTTCTCCAAGGAACCTGCTTGGCATGGTGAAACGGGTCATGCCTCTGAACGACCTTTCGTGGCAATAACAAAGGCAAAGCTCATGCATTGCCCGGGTCATTCCAACAAATGCCAATCTACGCTCTTCCTCAATTTCCTTTGAGTTGGTGGTGGTGGCTCCCGGGCCACCGGGAATGGCGAAAGAACTGGGGAGGATTCCCTCCTCCATCGCCACCATGAAAACGACAGGAAATTCCAGGCCCTTGGCGGCATGAAGAGTCATCACCGACACGCAATTGGAATCCTTGTCATATCCATCAATGCTGCTTGAAAGGGCAACATTTTCCAGGAATCCATTGACCGTTCCATCCGGCTGGTTTTGCATGAACTGTTCGGCGACCGTGATCATTTCCTCGATGTTTGCAAGGCGCTCCTGGTCCTCGGATTGCCCTGAGGTTTCAAGAGCTTTCTTATATCCGCTCTTTTCAAGAACGGCCCGGACAGCCTCCGCCGGAGACCCGTCGACCATACCCCTCAATCCATCCATCATTCGGGCAAAATCCATCAATGCCTTGACCGCCGCCGGTCTCAAACCGGGGACAAGGCGTGAGCGCCTTGCCGCCTCCATCAGGCAAAGCCCCTGCTCCCTTGCAAATTCCGCCAACTGGTCAAGTGTCGTTTTTCCAATCTTGCGGGCGGGCTCGTTAACAATCCTAAGAAAACCGATGTCGTCCCTGGGGTTGACCATCAAACGAAGGTAAGCAAGGACATCCTTGTTTTCCTTGCGCTCAAAGAAGGCCAATCCCTTGACGATCTGGAATGGAATCCCCGCCTGAATGAAAGCGCTTTCGAGGGTTCGGGTGAGGGCGTTCGTCCGGACGAACACGGCTATGTCCCGATAATTCCATCGTTTTCCATCGACCATGTCAGTAATGCGGTGCGCGACACCATTTGCCTCGGTTTCACCAGTCTCGTGGATGATTAGCGACACCGGTTTTCCCTGCTGATTTTGTGTCAGCAGCGGTTTTGGCCTCCGTTCGGTGTTATGCCCGATCAAAGCATCCGCCACCGCCAGGATGTTCCTGGTGCTGCGGTAATTTTCCCCCAGCTTGATGACCTTGGCGTTTGGATAATCGCGCTCAAAATCAAGGATATTTCGTATGTCACTTCCGCGAAAACGGTAGATGGACTGATCCGGATCACCCACCACGCAAAGATTGGGGTGATCGATATTCAGTTCCCTTGCAATGGCATATTGGGCCTTGTTGGTGTCCTGGTACTCGTCCACAAGGGTGTGATGCCAACGATTGTCCAAGGTTTCCCGCAAAGACTTGTCTTTTTGCAACAAAAGGGCGGGGATAAACAGCAGATCATCAAAATCACATGCGTTTGATGATTTCAAACGGTTTTGATATCGTGGGTATACCTTTGCAACGCTTTGTGTGAAATAATCCCGCGCCGTTAGTTGATAAGCTTCCGGAGTGATGAGCTGATTTTTGCATTTGCTAATTGCATTGCCGATGCTTCCCATATTGGTTGCGGATGCCCCCAAGCCTGCATCTTCAAGGCAAAGCTTCAGGAGCTTTTCCCGGTCATCCATGTCATAGACAACAAAATTCCGCTCCAAACCGCATAAATGGCCAAATTCCCTCAAAAATCTGACGCCGAAGCTGTGAAAGGTGCTGATATGGACCTTGCTGTGGGGCACCAGGGCCTCGACGCGCTCCCTCATTTCCTGGGCGGCTTTATTGGTAAAGGTGATCGCCAAAATTCTGCTGGGATGCACCCCCTTGTGCAGGAGCCAGGCAACCCGCCTTGTTATCACACGGGTTTTTCCGCTACCCGGACCCGCCAGGATCAAAAGGGGGCCCAGTCCATGCGTAACGGCTTGAGCCTGGGATTCATTCAGGTTTTCCAGCAGGGATTCCTGAGGGGAAACGGGTGGGAATGGGTCATCAGGGAACATTTCGGCCATGTGAGGGCGCATCCTGCGTAGGGATAATCCAATTTTTTCATTATAGGTCAAACCCATTCAACATTTTGACATTTCTGATTCGTGAAAACTGGGAAGGGTTTAACAATCGTTCGGAGTAAAAATTCAGAAGGCTATTGGCCTTGTAAACCAAATTTGGCTGATTGTGTTGCCATGATCCTTTGGTGACGGTAAAATCTTGTACATGTTGGTGAATCTTATCCAGAGTGGCTGAGGGAAAGGCCCTTAGAAGCCACAGCAACCGGCCTCACGGCGCCAGGTGCTAAGTCCTTCCCGGGAAACCGGGAGAGATAAGATTGCGTGAAAATCACGCTCTTTTCTCCGGCCCCTTTTCACAGGGCCGAGTACCCCCCCCAAGGATAAGTTTTTGCCCCGTTTGGCTCATTTTGGGGCCTTTTGGAGGTTTTGGCGTGTCAGCGTCTTTTGTCAAGGGAATGAAGTGTCGGGTTTGTGGTACTACCTATCCCGTTTCCCCCAATAATTTCTGCACGGATGATTTTGGCCCTTTGGAAATGGATTACGACTATGATTCGATCCGCGAGGCCACCAGCCGGTCGAAAATTGAACTTCGCACTTGGAATATGTGGCGTTACAGGGAATTTTTGCCCCTGGACAACGACCCCTCTGTAGGTCTTCATTCCGGGGGGACTCCACTAATCAAGGCGACTCGCCTGGGCAAGGCCCTTGGTTTTGAGGACCTCTATCTCAAAAACGATGCGGTCAATTTCCCCACGCTAAGTTTTAAGGATCGCGTGGTGGCGGTTGCCCTTTCCAAGGCCAAGGAATTTGGACTCAAAACCGTCGGTTGCGCCTCCACAGGCAACCTTGCCAACAGTGTCGCTGCGAATGCCGCCTCCGCGGGTTTGGAAAGCTATATTTTTGTTCCCGCCGATCTGGAAAAAGCAAAAATCCTCGGAACAAGCGTTTATGGCGCAAAGGTGCTGGGTGTTCAGGGAACCTACGACGAAGTCAATCGTCTCTGTACACAGGTCGCCTTCAAGCATGGATGGGGATTTGTAAACATCAACCTTCGTCCCTTCTATGCGGAAGGTTCCAAGACGATGGGCTTTGAAATTGCGGAACAGTTGGGCTGGAAAACTCCCGACCAGGTCGTTTCCCCCATGGCGGGTGGCGCTCTGATTGGCAAAGTACACAAAGCCTTTCAGGAGGCCTATCGCTGTGGACTCCTCGAGAAGGAGCCTACAACTCGTTTCTTTGGGGCACAGGCGGGCGGCTGCAACCCCATCACCGATGCCGTTAAAACCAATCGTGATCAACACAAGCCTGTCAAAAAGCCAAACACAATATGCAAATCCCTGGCGATAGGTGACCCGGCGGATGGCTATTTCGCCGCCAAACTCATTCGGGACTCCGGTGGGTGGGGCGAAGATGTCACTGATGATGAAATCCGCGAAGGGATGATTATGCTCGCCGAATACGAGGGGGTATTTGCTGAAACAGCAGGTGGCACCACTCTTGCAGTGGCTCGCAAACTCCTTCAGCAGGGAAAACTTTCACCCCACGGAAAAACCGTCCTTCTTATCACCGGAAACGGCCTCAAAACCCAGGACGCCATTGCCAACCATGTGGAACCACCGACCCACATTGCGGCGACCCTGGACGCCTTCGAGGCGGTAAGGGAAAGCCTTGGCGATTTCACCCCGTGTGCCAAATCGCAAATCAAAACCCGATTGGTTGGCGTTTAATTTGATAAATTAATGTGTTGGCGATCTGATTGCCAATGTTTCCCTTTTGCCTCCGAGGTTTTCATGTCGGTCCGAGTTCAAATCCCCACCCCCCTTCGCCCCAGCGCCGGGGATCAGGCAACCGTTGAAGTCACCGCTTCCAAAGTGGGCGATGCCCTTTGCAAGCTGATCGAAATTCACCCCGCCATGGGTGGAAAACTGTTCGACAATGGCAAACTGCGCCGCTTTGTGAACATCTATGTCAATGACGAGGATATTCGTTATCTCGACATGCTTGACACCGCCATTAAGGACGGTGATGAGGTTGCGATCATTCCGGCTGTGGCCGGGGGCTGATTACCATGGCAAACCATTCTTCCGGACACGAAAAACCCGTCGGCAAAAATAAGCCCACACAATCCAATTCCGGAAAAGTGCCCGGGAATGAACGCCAAAATCAAATAAAAGGTCCACCCCCCAAAGGCCACAAACCGGTTCAGAACCATTCTCATGCCGATGATTTTGAGGATGATGAGGAAGAATCACCGGATGGGGAAACTCCCGGCCTTGAAGGAATTGCGCTTTTCCCGGATATCCCCCCCGAATTGGGCATCGACCCATTATTGGAATGCCTGATTTCCATGGTGGTTTTCATAACCGCATCGGATGAGGACCTGGTGAATCCCGGTGCGGCAGATGAAGCTTTTGCCCATCTTCAAAATGTTCTTTCCAAACTTAATGGGAAACGCCTGGCCCGCATCCGCGAAGAAATCGTGGTAATCGCTGGATGGGTCAAAGACCAGGGACTGGGCACCGAAGCCGTGAAATTTATTGAGAACTTTCTGGATGAAATGGGCGTGGAATAATTATGGGCGCGACCAATTTGGAACTTACCGAAGCCGACAAAGACCGATATTCCCGCCAAATGCGATTTGGCGCTATTGCGACTCCCGGCCAAACCAAACTCAAAAACGCACGCGTCCTTTTATGTGGTTGCGGGGCATTGGGAACCGTTCTGGCTAATACCCTGGTTCGGGCTGGGGTCGGTTTTGTCCGGCTCGTTGACAGGGATTTTGTCGAGACAAGTAACCTTCAAAGACAAGTCCTATTCGACGAGGAAGATGCAGCCCAGGGTGTGCCCAAATCGGTCGCCGGGGCCAAAAAGCTTAACCAGATCAACTCCCTGGTAACCATCGAACCGGTTGTGGCACACATCGACCGGGGTAACATCCTGGAACTGGCCCGGGATGTCGACCTGATTCTCGATGGCACTGATAATTTCGAAATCCGTTATCTCATCAACGATGCCGCCATAAAACTCGGCATTCCCTGGGTTCACGGAGGTTGTATTGGCAGTCATGGCCAATTTATGACCATTCTTCCCGGCGATACCCCTTGCTTGCGTTGTGTTTTTGAGGCGGCACCTGGACCTGGCGAGGCAGGCACCTGCGACACGGCTGGCGTCCTTGGGATGACCATTAACATCATTGCGAGCTACCAGGCAACCGAAGCCATCAAGATCCTCTCAGGAAAGCTTGATGCGGTCAATCGGGACCTTGTTTATCTTGATTGTTGGGAGAACACCTTCCGAAAGATAAAGATCGCGCCTTTGAAGGGGAAAGTGGATTGCCCTTGTTGTACCCACAACCGGTTTGAATGGCTGGATGGGGATCAGGGGGCGCAAACCACATCGCTTTGCGGCCGAAACGCCGTCCAAATTGCCCATGCAAAGCCAATAAAACTCGACTTTGAACTCCTCACGAGGAATCTCGCGCACTTGGGCAATGTGAGTTCAACCCGGTTCCTGTTGCGTTTCTCGGCCGAGGATTGCGACTTCACCGTTTTCCCTGATGGTCGGGCCATCATCAAAGGCACGGATGAACCTGATCGCGCCATGGCGCTCTACGCCCGATACATAGGCCATTGATTTCCCTATTTTGGCAACTGTCCTCATGACCATTTACCTAGATAACGCGGCAACAACCTGGCCCAAGCCCGAATCCGTCTACCAGGCGATGGATAAATTCGCCAGGGAATCGATGGCCAATCCGGGACGATCCGGCCACAGTATGGCCAAAGCATCGGAAAAAGTCCTTGAGGATGCTCGTGTCGCGCTGAATCGCCTGTTCGGGGGAGCCTCCCCTGATAGGTGGGCATTTACACTTAATTGCACCGATGCGTTGAATATGGCGATAAAAGGGGTTCTAAACCCTGGTGACCATGTCATCACAACGGATTTGGAACACAACAGCGTCAACCGCCCGCTTCGATCGCTTGAATTGGCCGGTATGATCACGATCACAAAAATCGCCTCGGATGAGGGAGGCACGGTTGATCCCAATGCCTTCTCCCTTGCCTTCACCCCAAAAACAAAATTAGTGGTGTTAACACACGCGAGTAA
>CAWUOD010000192.1:0-6143 GCA_963923115.1 uncultured Singulisphaera sp. | reverse complement strand
GTGTAACCCTGGGAGGAGAGATTGGTCGCGTTTGTATTGGCGATGCCGGGATTTAATCCCTTTGACAACTCCCAGGTGTCAGGCATGCCATCATTGTCTGTGTCCAGGGGGGCTGCTGGCGGTATTCCCGCAAAGGCCGTAAGGAGCGCATCATTGGAGGGGTTGACATTAATGGGCGCCGTGGAAATGGTGTTCGAGGCGACATTTCGCAGCAAACGCAAGTCCATGGGGTCACGGGGCCAGGCGCCGGCGGTATCGAGAAAAGTTTGGGCCAATTGCCCAGTGGAGGTATAGGAGATCGCGGGAAATGGATTCCGTGAAGCCAGTTTCTGCACCCGCTGGGCCGCCACCATCGCGGCAAGGTCTTCGTTGGTCAGGGAAGCATAGTCATTACAGCACCAGAAAAGGTTGTAATCCGCGCGGGTCGGATACAAGCTCATCTGGTTTCCCGAGACATACAACTGATTTTGGGGATCGTCCATGATCTGATTATCGAACATGGCATACGGAAAAGATTCTCCTGTCCGGAAATAATTGTTGACCGCATTTATCTTCCAGTGGACCGGGTAGGAGTTTCCGGAGGTATCCGTGACCACCCCGGTGTTAGGACTCAAAGCGACAAAGAAGCGAGGGTCCCAATAAAGGTTGTTGGACATCTCCAAATTCATAAAGGAGTTCGCCGCGGCAATGGACTCACGGCTTCCTTCCGGAAGGCGTCCCGAAATCCTGTTGAAAACATTGTGATGCAGCGAGATATTGTCAAGTTTGAAGCCGTTTGCGGGATTGGAGTAATTCATCAGCAACCCGCCATATTGCGAGTGGTCCCCAAGGGTCTCGGCAAGGAGGGTGTTTTGGACGGTAATATTGTTTGAAAAAGAGATCTCGATCGCCTCATCGGTGGCATTCCCGATGGATACATGGTCAACCACCGCGTCGCGCGTGTAGCGGATTCGCAGGCCATCATCACTATAGGGATCGGTTCCTGGCCGGATCCGAATGTGTTGCAGAATCCAGTTTTCCGAAAATTGCGATGGAGCGCGAACTTCCTGATCCTGGAAAGGAGTTTCGTCCGTGACAAACCCGCGAACCGTGACGCCCCCGGGGGAAGTTTGTCCCGCGATGGTCACATCGCCCCTGGTGAGATGGATCTGGCCGTTAATGACTCCGCTAACTTTGAAAAGGATGTAGCGTGCTCCCGGCTGATCAATCGCCCACTGGAGCGAACCGGGGCCCTCGGTGTTGAGGTTGGTGACATAGATGACACCTCCGCCCCTACCGCCCGTGGCCTGGGCGCCAAATCCCTCCGCCCCGGGAAACGCCACCAGCGGCCCGCCGGTTGGATTAGTGGCCGGACTGATTGTGACCATCACGGGAACAGCTATAGATCCGCCATACCCATCCGTTACTGTCACAGTAAAAGCATCTGTTTTGTCGGTTGAAGTGGCCCCCACGGCCCCGGCGGCATTGCGGGCGCCTGCGGAGGGTGTGTAGTCGAAGTGGCCGTCGGGAAAAATTTTGATCGAGCCTTTGGAGGTCAGGGCAGGGGCGAAAAAAGTCAACCGGTCGTTGTTGGGATCGGAGGCATTTATTGACCCAGTCACCAAACCCGTATTCGAATCGGGCATTGAAACACCCGGATTAACCGTTGGTGGAAGGTTTCGGATGGGACCCCTGCCCAAATACGCCCCCCCCTCGGATGAACCGGCGATTCCAACAAACAAAGCGGTGTATCCATCCCTGGAACGACCCCAGATTCCCGACCAGGTCGAGAGTTCCCGCGAATTTCCGACCCGGCCCAAAAGATTGTGGTAGGCATCCCCAGCCACCAGATTGCCGTATTCCCTGCCAACGAGGAAAGAATTCGCCAAATCGGTCCGGGACATTCCATGGGCCAAAGCGGCGTAATGGACTTGTAAACCCAATGTGTCGGGCTCACGGCCAAGCAAACCTGTGTAAAGGCTTCTCACAAATGTTGTGTTGTCCGCCCCCTGGCGGACATAGTATTCATTGGATCCCAGGATTGTCGACTCCAGGCGAGTTTGCGATTCGCCTTGACGGATTGCCGACACTTGGGATTCGAGACCGGTTGAGGTTGGGGAGCGGCCAAGGAATTGGCTGTAAAGTGAGGAGACGAAAAGCGCGGTGTGTTCCCGGGAGTGAAGAATCCCGTCCGTCAACCTGCCCACGGAAAGCTGGCCGGATTCCAATGAGCGGCTCAAGGAAGCCATCGCGGCCGGTTCCGGGTCCCTCCCCAGGGCAAAACGATACAGGTTTGTGACCTGGTTGGTCGCAACAGAGGGAGTAAATCTTCCCTCCAAATGTTCCAGGTGAAGAGGGGTGTCACGCATATCTCCCCTTATTTTGGGGGGGTGGTTTTTCCGATTGCCAAAAACCGCCCGATGCAAAATGCCCATGCCCTGTCCCCGGTGTGTGAGGTAGGTACCCATTTCGAAATGCGTATAAGACAATGGATTTCACTATAAAATACAGGTTTGGTCAAGTGCCAATCTGATTTTGTTGAAGGAGCATCTCAATTTCGATTCGATGTTTTTTGGTTCTTTGGTGTTGAAAAGCGCAATGTTTTCTTCTGCTCCTTCCAATCATGAGGATCAGATAGATTTCCCGGATCACTTGATGCGTCCCATGATTCAATCTTTCGCGCGTGTGGCCGTCCGAACAGAGTTTTTCATCGGTCGAATATTTTGCCAAATTCTTTATGTCCACCACCCCAAAGAAGCTTTTTTTGGGATTCTTTTTTTTGTTTGCTTTTGGAGGAAAAAAACAGGGACTCCTGAAGTCGAACTTCCATGATGAGGTTCATCAATCAAAGAGACATTTTGGAATCAGACCCGGATTTTGTCCCATTTGCCGTATCGGAAACGGGCAAAGAAGAAGCAGCCCCTGACAATGATGTCCGCGAACATCGCCATCCAGGCCCCCATAAGCCCCGGCTCGATGGTCCATGGGCCTATCCGGACCGAATGGGTGGTGAGCCACCAGGCCAGGGGAATCCGGACCACAAAAAAACCGACCAGGGTAAACGCCACAGGAACCAGCGTGTCCCCGGCGCCCCGAAGGGCCTGGGCGAGGATAATGCAACAGGCCAACGGGGGCATGGCAAAGGCGACCAGCCGGAGCACCGGAACGCCCTGATCGATGATGGGTTGTTGTCCTGGAAGGGGGCAGAAGAACCGGAACATCGGCTCGGCCATGATGAAAAAGAATATTCCCATCCCTGACATAACCAATGTTCCCAGGCCCAGCGCAGTCCAGCCGCATCGACGGGCCTCATCGGGTCTTCCCGATCCGAGATTCTGGCCGATCAGGGTCATCCCGGCGGTTCCAAACGCATATCCCGACAGATATCCCAATGCTTCCCATCCCAAAGCGATTCCATGGGCGCCTTTTGCCGCCTCGGGCAGGCGATTGATGAGCGAGAGGAAAACGAGCTGTCCGGCGGCCAGGGAAAGTGTGTCCGCCGCCGCGGGAATGCTGATGCGCAAAATGCGCCACCAGAGGGAAAAATCGGGAGCGGCCATGGAAAGTTGGTAACGAAGTCCGGCCCGTCCTCGAAGGAGTATGGTGACAAGTAGCAGGGCGGCGAACAGATGGCCCACGGAGGTTCCCAGGGAGATCCCCTGGAATCCCAATTCGGGAAAGGGGCCCCATCCGTGAAAAAAGCTCCATGCCAGAGGTAAATTGATGATGGTGAGTCCGGCAAGGACCCAGAAGCCGGTTTTGGTGTCTCCGGCCCCGACCAAACAGGCAATCAGGGCACTTTCCAGAAGTTGAAACGGCAACAGGATCACAACCGGCCAAAGATAGGAAACGGCGAATTCCGCCGTGGGGCCGTCCAGTTGCAGGAGATCTATCAACCCCTCCAGGCCAAAGAGGCCCCCCACGCACCCCAGGATTCCAAAACCAATTGCCAGCCATGTGGATTGGTGGAGAATCCGGTTTGCGCCCAGGCGGTCATGGGCTCCGACCAGACGGGCGACCAACGCGGTGCTTCCGACGCTTACAAGGGCTCCGTAACAACTGACAAACCAGGCCAGGTAAAAGCCGGTGGTTTGGGCCGCCTGGGTCGAGAGTTGGGTATCGTGGTCATCGGGACTGGCCCGACCCGCCAGCCATCGATCCGAAAGATTGATGAGCAGAATCAGCATTTGCTGGCAAAAAGCAGGCCACGCCAACAACAAAACCCTCCTGTGGGGAGGGATGTGCGAATCGGTCAGGGATTCATCCAGGAGGCCTGGGGAGGTCATTCCACGACCCGGTGACGGCATTGGCCTTTTGAGCCGATCTTGTCGCCCACTTTGAGTTTACGGCCGGGTTGAAGGACGATTTCGCCATTGATTTCGTAGCGCCCCTCGCGGATGAGGAATTTGGCCTGGCCGCCCGATTCCGCAAGGCCAAGCGCCTTGATGGCCATGACAAAAGTCAAATCATTGGTTCCGATCGGGATGTCTGCCAAGGTTGCGCTCCAGCTGTTCGGGGGGGCCGTTTTGCCTTCTCCTATTTTCTTTTGTAGGGCCGAAACGGTGAAAAACGGGCCCGTGCCTTATTCTTGGTCTCGAATTTCATTCCCATCCTTGTTCGGAAATCGTGGGAGGCACAATGGGGGGCCAAATCGTAAGATTTTGTTGAGAAACCCAGTTGGCGGAACATTATGGATCAGGCACTTCGGATTGGACTTTTGGGATGCGGCACCGTCGGAACAGGCGTGGCGCGGATCCTCTTTGAAAAAGCACAACAATTGGCGCGCATTGCCGGAAGGCCACTGGAGCTTTGCCGTGTCGTGGTCCGGGATCTCTCCCGGCGCCGGGATGAATCGGTTCCCCGACATCTCATTTCCAACGATATATCCACCCTTTGGACGGAGCCGCTGGATGTGGTTGTGGAAGTGGCGGGAGGAACAGGAGCGGCCAGGGATGCGGTTGTCAAATGTCTTGGGGCCGGTCGTGATCTGGTCACAGCCAACAAAGCCCTTTTGGCGGAATATGGTCCGGAGCTTTTTGAAAAGGCGCGCCAAAAGGGTCGGGCCATCGGTTTTGAGGCGGCTGTCGCTGGGGGAATCCCCATCATTCGTGTCATCACCGAGGGGATGGTCGCCAACCGGATCACGGCGATTCAGGGGATTCTCAACGGGACCAGTAACTACATCCTTTCGCAGATGACCGACGAGGGGCTCAATTACGCGGATGTTCTGGCCGAGGCGCAAAAACTCGGCTACGCCGAGGCGGATCCGACCCTGGATGTGGATGGCACCGATGCCGCCCACAAGCTTGCGATCCTGGCCCATTTGGCGTTTGGAGTCCAACCCCCGCTGGAATCGATTCCCCGTAGGGGTATTGATGGGATAGACGCGGTGGACATTCGCTTCGCCTCGGAGTTGGGTTACACGATCCGGCTATTGGCGGAGAGCTGGAACCGGGACGGAAAATTGGCGATGCATGTCAGTCCCGTTCTTTTGCGCAAACAGGCCCCCCTGGCCCAGGTTCGGGGCGCGTACAACGCCGTGGCCCTGGTTGGGGATGCCGTCGAGGACACGCTTTATTACGGCAAGGGGGCGGGGATGCTCCCCACGGCGAGTTCGATCGTGGCCGATCTGGTGGATCTTGCGGTTTCGCGGGAGCGGATGGTTCACCGGACGGGATTGCTTTGGCCCGCCGGGGTTTCCAACGAGCCGGCCCTGCTTCCTGATACGGATCTGAAAAGTCGGTTTTATCTGCGCCTTTTGGTGCCTGATCGCCCGGGAATCATGGCCGAAGTCGCCGGGATCCTGGCCACGCACCGGATCAGCATCGCGTCGGTCATTCAACACGAATCGACTGGATCGCCCGATAGCCGGGTCCAAATGGTCATCATGACCCATGAGGCCCCGACCAGCGATTTCCGCATGGCGGTGAATGAGATCAACAGGCGGGGGTTCGCGGTCTTGCCGGTCACGCACTATCCGGTCGCCGATTAGCCGCGCCAAAATTCAGGAGTCCAACCATGAAATATGTCGTTATTATTCCGGATGGTTGCGCCGACGAGCCAGTGGACGCCCTGGGAGGCAAAACGGCTCTTGAGGCGGCCCGCCTGCCCAACATCGACGCCCTGGGACATGCGGGGGTGATTGGTCTTTCGGACAATGTGCC
>CAWUOD010000191.1:0-6144 GCA_963923115.1 uncultured Singulisphaera sp. | reverse complement strand
GGACCGCCTGTTTTCGAACCCGGCTTGGGATCCCACGATTCGAGCTGGCTTACCCCGCCCGAAAGGTAGACCATCAAAACCCGCTTCTGGGACTTGGCCAAGTCGTTGGAAAGGGTTCCCGCCGCGGCACCCAGCGAAGATGCCCCAAGAGAGGGGACGCCAAAAGCGGCTCCCGCCGCGAGACCTCCCATAAAGGAGCGCCGGGACAATCCATGTTCGAAGGAACCACAGGAGGGGGAACGCTTCATGGGAAAGGACTCCTTAAACAATTGGGCGTGTTTTGCAATTGGGGCCTAATGTGGCCAGGTCTTTGGATCCGTGTTTGTGCAGGCGGGGAAATCAGGAGGCAAACCGGAACTCTGCCGAAGCGATCAGCGACCAGATCAGTTCGCGCAGCGCTTCGCGGGGTTGTTTGGATGCCTTGGCATCTTTGAGGAGAATTCGCCAGTCGGTCAGTTCCTCGGGGGTGGGGTGCCTTGTGAGGACCGTCATGTGAATCTCATCGATCGCAAGGTCCGCATCGGTCATCGTTGCCACTTTGGGCTCAAGCGATCCCGAGGCGATCAGGTTGCGAATATGCCCGTTATTTCCCAAAAAGAGGGCTTGATCAAGGCGTGCGTCAAAATCTTCCGCAAGCCCCGGTTGGGATTTGAGCAGGCCCACCACAGGCGCCATGTTGGGCGCCATCTTCCCCTGGAGTGTGTCTTCGCTGGCATCCTCGGGTTTTTTGGCGGTGGCACGCATGGCGGCGACCTGGGCGTCGGTCCATCCCGATCCCTGAAGGAGCGCGCGTGCATACGCCTCAGGACCCAACGGGCGAAGGGGCATCATCCGCCACCCGTTCCCCGATTCGGCTTTGGCCTCGACGAAATTGGTTTTGGGACCCGCGATGGGTCGGCTGGAACGCTGGTACGCCTCGCTAAGGACAACCATCCTCATGAACGCCCGGTGATCAAACTGGAGCCGCACAAGCTCTTCCGTCAGGTAGTCGAGCAATTCGGGGTGACTGGGCGGATTGGCGCTATGGTGCAGGTCGAGCGGATGGACGATGCCCCGCCCCATGACCTTGGCCCAAAGGCGATTGGCCATGTTCCTTGCAAAAGGATCATAAGCCCCCTGGGCCAGCATCCCTGCGAGCTGTTGGCGGCGGCTGTAGCGGGGAACCTCGCGGACATCTTTTGCCGGAGCTGTGATGTATTCGAGTCCCTTGCCGATCAGCGGATCGGGAATCTCTTTTTTGCCGGGCAATTTGGGTGGGGTTTTCTTTTGGACCTTGGCTTTGTCAAAAACAGAGACAAAAGTGGTATCCCCTTCGGCCTTTTCGGCCAATACCGACATTTTGGATTTGGGATCTTCAAATTGGCGGGTGCGGGCCAGAAACGCCATCAGGCCAAAATATTTGTCCTGGGTGTAGTCATCGATCCGGGGATGGTCGTGGCACTGCGCGCACTGGAGGTTGGCGCCAAGAAAAAGCCTGGCGATATCCCTGGCTACCTGGTTGGGCTCAAAATCGCGATCCAGGAAAAAGCGCGCGGCTGGGCGGCTCTCTTTTTGGGTGCCATCGGCCTGAAGGATGTCACGCACCATGAAGTCGAGCGGTTCGCCTGTTCGGATTTGCTCACGCAGCCAATTCATCCACAAATCGGCGGCGACATGTTTGTTGGGTCGCCTTTCCATCCACCAGACATCAAGTGTTTCCGCCATGTGCCATACATGGGCCTGACTGGCCAAAAGACGATCGACCAGTTTGGCTCGTTTGGCGGGATCCTTGTCCGCTTCAAAGGCGCGGGCGTCTTCCGCGGAGGGGATGGTTCCGCAAAGATCGAGGCTCACCCGGCGGTAAAACTCAAGATCGGTGGAGCGCGGGGAGATTTGGGAGGCGAAGTTTTTGTCGACAGCACCCAAAAGGGCATCGAGACGGTCGGAACCGTTTGGGGGGGCGCAAAATGCGTTCACGGCAATCCATGTCCCCAAAAGGGCGGACAGGACCAAAGATCGGGTCATCATGTTCCGGATCCGGGTAGGAGGGAGGGAAAGTCGCGGGACCATCCGGAAAAATCCATAGGCAGGTAATCTAAGTATGCCCCAGCTTGAGGGTTTCGTCAATGTCAAAGAGGGGTAGTTTGGCCTGGCATCAGCTCGCTGAGGATCACAAACTGCGGCAAGCAGGAAAGGCAGGAGGTTTTCAGATTGGATTTGGCACCAACAGGAAACGCCAGGTTTTCAGGGCTCCCATCTTTCTTGTTTTTTCCATTTTTACACCTCCCTTTCCATTGTAGATTCTTCAAATTTTGGCCTCTCCTTGGGCAGGGGTGCCGTGATACACTTCTCTCGCCGGATGTTGTCACCCCAGGATGGGGTTCACGCTGGTCCGCCTGATTCCTGGAAAACAGGTGGAAAAATGCCGGGGAAGGGAGTCCTCTGGTGAACCGGAGTTGGCGCATTCGCCACAAGCTGCTTTTGGGTGTCGCGCTTTTTGTCGCGATGCTTGTGCTGCTTATTGGCGGAACGCTACAGGGTCTCTGGTCCTATTACCAAACCACCATTGCCGCAAAGGCCAATGTGGCGGAGCTCCGTTTGGCGGATATGCTCCGCTCTTCGATTTCTCCCCTTACATCGAATGTGGCCAACACTCCCGAACCAGATCACGAGGCCATTCGGGCCCAATTACGCCGTGCCCGGACCCATCTGGGATTTTTGAGGGTGGCGGCCAACGACAACACCCCCCTCCATGTCACACCATCGGATACAAGTTACACACTTCAGATGGTGGGCGTGCTCGAAAATGACCTGGGGGCGATCTCCGCCGCCCAGGAATCAAAACTGCCCCTTGAGGTCATGAGGGCCAGGCTTGCCGCCGCGGTGACCAAGCTTGATCTGGATAGCGGGGATTTGCGCGACAAGCTTTATGATGATCTCGATCACCGTCTGGCCGGGACCAGGCGCCATTACCAGCAAAGCCTTTGGGTGATCATTCCCGCAAGCATGTTTGGTCTGCTTCTCACGCTGGAGCTTCTGCGGTTTTTCTATGGATGGGTTATTCAACCCATACGCGATCTTGAAAATGGTGTAAAACGGATCGCGTCGGGGGATCTGGCACACCGTATCAAGCTTTTCTCTGGTGATGAGATGCAGGATTTGGCCTCCGAATTCAACGGCATGATGGGCCGGCTTCAGGATGTCTACAAGGACCTCGAAAAGCAGGTCAACGACCGAAGCCGCCAGCTTGTGCGATCGGAGCGCCTGGCAAGCGTCGGATTCCTGGCGGCGGGCGTCTCCCACGAAATCAACAACCCTCTCGCGTCGATAGCGTTTTGCGCGGAATCGCTTGAGGGGCGTATGAAGGATCCCAACGGTTTTACGGCTGAAAACAAGGGGACCTTTGAACGCTATCTCCAGATGATCCAGAACGAGGCGTTCCGCTGCAAGAAAATCACGGACAAGCTCCTCGCCTTTAGTCGCAGCGGCCCGGCGACGAGGCAACCAACCGATATTCGACTGATAATTGAAGCGGTCAACGAAGTGGTGGACCATCTCCCGAGCAAGCAGGGCAAGAGCATCCGCTTCGAGCCCCCGCTCGATCCGCTTGTCGTCGCCGCCAACCCTGAAGAGCTCAAATCGGTTGTGGTCAATCTGGTGGTCAACGCGCTTGACAGCATGGACCAGGGTGGACTGCTCGATATCCAGATAGGGAAAAGCATGGGCACGGCGGTGCTCCGATTCACCGATACCGGATGCGGAATGGACAAAGAAACACTCGATAACATTTTCGAGCCCTTTTTCACTTATAACAAGGCGGGCCGCGGGACTGGCCTGGGCCTGACCATTTGCCACTGTATCATCCAGGATCATGGCGGCACGATCGAGGCACAAAGCCAGGGGACGGGCAAGGGGAGCACCTTCATGGTCCGACTGCCGTTGCTCGAAACCGGCGCGAACCCGCTCCCTGGTTCCAATCCCCCGCCGACGGGTCAAATCCTTGGCTTCCCTGGTGTGAACCCTTTCCGCGATCTGGAAATGGGCACATCAAGGCGAGCCGCGTGAAAATGACCCGACCGGGAGCCCCCAGGCGGAAAAGGCAAATTTTGACAAAACCAGTACGAAACAGGCGCCAAACCAACGACCAGGAGTCCTTGTCATTATGAAACCACTCCGAATTCTCCTTGTTGATGACGAAGCCACCATCCAGGAAGTCATGCGCACCGAGCTGTCCCGTCTGGGCCACAAGGTCACTGCGTGCCCCAACGGCCAGACCGCCGTCAAAACACTCGAAAAGCAGACCTTTGATGTTGCCGTATTGGACCTGCGCATGCCAGGCATGTCGGGCATCGAAGTGCTCGAACACCTGAAGGTTGTCGCCCCCGACACGGAGGCCGTGATGATGACCGGCCACGCAAGCATGGACACGGCCATCGAGGCGATTCGCCTGGGCGCCATGGACTATATCACCAAGCCCGCAAAGATGGTCGACATCGAGGCGATCCTTCTCAAGGTTCAAAGCAAGCTCGACCTCAAAAACCAGAACACCGCCCTCAAGACCCGGGCCAAAGCGGCCGAAGGCCCCTCGATCCTGGTTGGCAACCATCCGCTCATGTCCCATGTAAGGCAACTGATCGACACTGTGGCGCCCACCGATTCGCCTGTGCTGATTCTGGGCGAGACGGGCACGGGCAAGGAACTTGCCGCCCGGACGATCTACATGCACAGTCGCCGCGCGGGGGGGCCGTTCATCCCCGTCAACTGCGGCGCGCTGAGCGAACATCTTGTCGAAAGCGAACTATTCGGACACAAAAAAGGGTCTTTTACTGGCGCCGAGCGCGATCACAAGGGGCTCTTCGAGGTCGCCAACGGCGGGACCCTGTTTTTGGACGAAGTAGGCGAACTTTCCAAAAGTCTCCAGGTCAAGCTGCTCCGTTTTCTTGAATGTGGCGAAATCCGGCGTGTCGGGGAGAACGAACCTTTTCGCAGCAATGTCCGCGTACTTTGCGCGACCAACCGTGATCTGAGGGCGATGGTGGCCCGGGACGAATTCCGTGAAGACCTCTATTTCCGGATCAATGCCTTCGAAATCCGCATGCCTTCGCTGCGGGAGCGGATTTCCGATATACCGGAACTCGTTTATCATCTTTTATCGCGCGCGGCCAATCGCCCTTTCGAACAGGTCGCGGGGCTCGTTTCGGATGACGCGATGGCGGCGCTTATGGCGTATCGTTGGGGCGGCAATGTTCGCGAGATGTGGAACGCGATGCAGTATTCGTGGGTGATGGCGAGCGCCTCGGGCGGGATGATTCTCCCCATGCACTTGCCTCCTTTTGTATTCAGCCAACCCGCCGTTCCGGTGATGCCGATGGCCCAGCCGTTTGCCCCCCAAACCCCAACCCAAGGTTACCCCATGGCCTATGGCCAGCAACCGCCCGCGGGTTTCCATCCGGCGCAAACGATCGACCAACCTCGGTCCATGACGCTCGAAGAAATCGAGCGGGACCAGATCCTGAGGGTGCTCGACAAGCACCAGGGGAACAAGCCCGCCGTCGCGGCGGAACTGGGGATCAGCCTGAAGACGCTATACAACAAGCTCAACCGCTATGCGGAGATTGGCCTCGCCGCGGCGGGATAGTGGAAATCTGGATCCGTTCCAGATATCTACCAACTAAATTGATTCTTTTAATCTCCTGATGCCGGTGTCACCTGCGCCCAAAAAACAGCGGGTGACACACCCACGGACACCATCCGAACCGAACCGTCCAAAAATCCTGCCGGTAACAGGGATCCATGACTGCTTACGGGATTGCCCACAGGGCAATCCATCGGATTGGGGCGGGCATAAAAAGTGACCCCATTTGTCGACCCAAGACACTTGTTTGTCACGGAGTCATTCACAGGCAATGCGTCTTCCAACATTTGGTAGGCAAAGGAAGCTGGCCGCATCCCCTCCTTTTCCACCAATCCACCCGCCAGAGTGACATCAAAGTAGGAAGTACGGATGTTGGAATAGCGCTCGGTAAACCCGATGGTATTGGAAAGTCCGTCCGTGATCGAGTTGGGAAGGTGGTTTCCCTCTTTATAAACCAACGCGTTGAAGGGATAGGAGGTCATGCACCGGATTGTCGATCCTTCCCATTGCCATTCCGTTTTCCAGGTTGG
>CAWUOD010000190.1:0-6155 GCA_963923115.1 uncultured Singulisphaera sp. | reverse complement strand
CTACACAAGGAGTATCGTCGGCAGCGTCAGATGTGTATAAGAGACAGGTCGAATTAAGGTAAAATTATTTTAGGTTGCTTTTCTGGAGGCCCACGGGCAGCCCCAAGCCGCAACCTTTTGGAACCGGAATACCCAGTTGGTCCGCAACAATTGCCGCTATATGCTGAGGAGTGACCCGTTCTTCCGATGACAGTTTTGGAATTCCGGGACCCATAATCATGAGGGGCACATGAGTGTCATAGGCATGGGGTGTGCCGTGCGTAGTCCCGGTTCCTGACCCAACCAGCCAATATGGTTTGAAAATAACCATCAAATCACCGCTTCTGTCGGGATGAAAAGACTTTTTACACATTTCCCGCAAAGTATCCTGGTCACCTTTGGGGTCCAACAACTCGCCACGGGTAAAAACTTTTTGAATTCCATTCTGGGTTTCCAACCATTTCGCCAAAACTTTGGCAACCTTTTCAGAGTCCAATTCCCGTGACTTAATGTAAGTGCGATTTAGATACAGATTTTCATCCAAAGATCCCGAGAAGAAGGAGACCTTTGGGTCTTTTTCACCAAATTCTTCATGCAAATATTTTTCCATATTCAGCTTCAAAAGAGTTGGGTCAATTCGGCCAGCATCCAGACCTCTACCCCTTGAGACTTCAGGCAGGGGGCAAACACCGTGATCGGCCGACAGGACCACACTCCAGGCACCCTTGCCTACTTTTTTGTCAAGCTGATTAAACAGACGCTCCAAAAGGTCATCTGTGCGCAGGGTTATGTCCATGACTTCCTGGGAATCGGGCCCCCAGGCGTGACCAACCACATCATTTGATGAAAAGCTTAAAAGCAGAAGATCCGGAGTTTGCCGTTTTCCAAGGTTTTCCCCATCTATTGCTTTGAATGCGGCGTTCAACAAAACCTCATTTGCCATGGGGGAAGCATAGACTGTGTTGAAATACTCCTTACCCAGTTCTTTTGGAAACGGGTGGGGGAAAACTCTACCCTGTTTCTTGCTCACACCCTCGCTTTCGCCCCGAATTTCATCCGGGCCGGAAAGGGTGGAATAGTCGATATCGGTACGGAATCGGTTCCAAGAGGAACCCACCCATTGTTTGGCAAAGTTTTCGCGATTCCAATCCGAAACCCAACCAGGCAGGGCGTCCCCAAAAAAAGAGGAACTGCCCAAAAGCCCGGTTTCGGTATCCCACCAAAAGCATCCATCAGGCTTGGCACCTGCCAAAAGGATGGCCCCACGATCCTTCGACGAAATCGAAATCACTCGTCCTTTCCCTCCGGTCGAATCCTTGAGTGTGTCACCAACCGTGGGAACCAAAATCCGCTCGGGGGAACCACCGACTTTTTTTGCTCCGGGCTTCTCTGGAAAATTCTTGTACCTGCTCGAGCTTGCACAATAAACACTTTGCCCAAGCTTGTTGTCATACCATTCATTCCCAATCACACCATGAACATTAGGGGACGCCCCGGTGCCTATTGAGGCATGTCCCGGCCCGGTTACGGTTATTGCGTAAGGGTAATGACAATTGGTAAAATTTGCCCCTTGATCGAAAATTCGGCGGAACCCACCTCGACCAAAATGTTCCTTCCAACGGATGGGATAATCCCCCCGCAATTGATCAAACACACATATGACAACCAATTTTGGCTTGGCATCCGTGGACTGAGCCCACCCAAATTTTGTCAAAACCAAAAATGAAAGGCCAACACAAAAAATCCTCAACATGACATCCCCTCCGTATTCTTATTTTCATTGGGGTTTGGGAATTTTCCGGGGTGATCCAAAGAAAATTCCGTGAGGATCACATGAAGCCCCCTTTTGAATGGCCTTTTTCCCAAGGTAATCCATTGTTTTCCCAATTGGATAGCGTTCTGGTTATTTTAGACATCCAGGAAAAAATCCTGCAGGCGCTCCCGCACGGCAACCTAATCCTCCAAAAAAATTGCTTTTTAACCCAGGGGGCCCGGCTTTTGGGAATTCCTCAAATTCTGACCGAGCAAAATCCCATCAAATTAGGCCCGACCGTTCCCCAACTCCTTCAGGACAGCTCAACAATTGACCCGAGTTCCACATCCAATCTCACACCGCCCTGCCCAAACCAGTATTTCGTTCATCAAAAACTAAGTTTTTCTGCTCTCGGTGCCAAAGGACTCCAAGATCGGCTGGAAAAATCTGCATGCCGCAGCGTGGTGGTTTCCGGTATCGAGACCCATATTTGCATCCAACAGTCTTGCCTGGATCTAGCGTCACTGGGCTATCGGGTTGGAGTGGTTGCCGATGCAACAACCTCAGGGCATCAACATGATCACGAACTCGCATTAATGCGCATGGCCGCCAAGGGGATTGAAATCCTGAGCGTTGAATCCATCCTTATGGAATGGACCCGTTCGGCGGATAACCCGGTTTTTCGGGAGATCAGCAACCTCCTGAAACGATCCAGGCAATCCTTCACAAAAGTTCCATAACAAAGGGAAATCACTATGTTTCAACCCATTTCATTTGATCCCCCACGCCGTCTCCTCCTGGGACCTGGTCCAAGCGATTGTCATCCCAGGGTCCTCCGAGCCATGTCAGCGCCTTTGTTGGGCCACCTTGATCCCGCTTTTACTGGGTTGATGAATAACCTTCAGGATCTTTTGCGCAAGGCCTACCAAACGAAAAATCAACTCACCATGGCAATCTCAGCCACCGGAATGGCCGGCATGGAGTGCACACTTGTCAACCTTCTCGAACCCGGAGACAAGGTTGTTGTTTGCGCGGCCGGACATTTTGGGCAGCGTATGATTGAAGTGGCCAACCGAACTGGTGCCCAGGTCACGACACTCTGCGTACCCTGGGGCAAAATTTTTGACCTAAATCAAATCCGGGAAGTCCTTCAAACAACTCGCCCCAAGGTCCTTGGAATAGTCCATGCCGAAACCTCGACGGGAGCCCTTCAGCCTTTGTCGGAGCTTGGGAAATTGTGTCACGAATTTGGAACACTCCTCGCGGTGGACGCGGTAACTTCACTGGGATGTATTGAACTTGATGTGGACGAATGGGAGATCGATGCAATATACAGTTGTACTCAAAAAGGATTAAGCTGCCCGCCAGGACTCTCGCCCGTTTCCTTTTCTGAAAGGGCTGCGGAGGTTATCAAAAATCGAAAAACACCATGCCAAAGCTGGTATTTGGACTTGGGAATGCTGATGAAGTATTGGGGACAGGACCGTTTTTACCATCACACAGCTCCTATCACAATGAATTATGCTCTTTACGAAGGTTTGAGAGTTGTAAACGAGGAAGGCTTGAAGGCCCGTTGGGCGAGACACCTAATGCATCACAAGGCGCTTAGGGCGGGACTTGAGTCATTGGGATTCACATACGCCACCCAGCCAGATGCCATACTGCCACAACTCAACGCAATTCTAATTCCACAAGGTCTGGAGGATTTGCCAGTTCGCAAGTCCATGCTTGAGGAATATGGAATTGAAATTGGGGCCGGCCTGGGGGATTTCCGGGGGAAAATTTGGCGTATTGGACTAATGGGCTACAACGCTCGCAAGGATGTGGTAATGCAGGTTTTGGGAGCTTTTGGTTCAGTGTTAATTCGAATGGGATACAAATGCGATCTTGGTGCAGCTTTGGAGGCGGCGGAAGCTACCTATTAACATGCCAAGTACCCCTCCCGGTACCACCCATTATCAGGAAATGAAACCATGACAGAAGCCGCTTTTCCATCCTTTCGGCCAAGACGAAGGCGGAATTCACCAGGCCTATTGGCTCTTACACGGGAGACACGACTTTCCGTTGACCAATTGGTTTATCCCCTTTTTATCTTGCCGAGAGAGAATTTCCGGAAAGAAATCAGCTCGATGCCGGGGCAATTTCAATTGGGGTTCTATGAGGCGGAGCGGTTGGTTGAACAAGCAATAAAAATTGGGGTTAGGTCCTTTCTTCTTTTTGGAATACCGGACCACAAGGATTTCGAGGGTAGTTCGGCCTGGGATCCCGAGGGAGTTATCGCAAAGATCCTCAGGCGCCTTCGCTCTGCGTTTGGTACGGCCGTTACCCTGATCACTGATGAATGTTTTTGTGAATATACATCCCATGGCCATTGTGGAATCATCCATCAAAATGAAAATCGCGTTGAACTGGACAATGATAAGACCCTTCCAAACCTGGCAAAACAATGCGTTGTCCACGCCCAGGCGGGAGCCGATATTGTGGCCCCCAGTGGCATGCTGGATGGAATGGTAAGCGCAATCAGGAATGGCCTGGATGGGGCCGGAATGACAAACATCCCAATCATGGCGTACTCGGCCAAATACGCTTCCGCTTTTTATGGGCCATTCCGGGATGCAGCCCAGTCCCCCCCCCAATTTGGGGATCGGACCAGTTATCAAATGGATCCAGCCAACCGTTTGGAGGCACTTACCGAGGTGGCTCAGGATATTGCCCAAGGTGCCGATATGGTTATGGTCAAACCAGCCCTTGCGTATTTGGACATAATCCGCGAAGTTAAAAACGCATCTCCGGTTCCGGTTGCCGCATATAATGTCTCAGGCGAATACGCAATGCTTAAGGCAGCCGCGCATAACGGCTGGATTGACGAAAAACGCGCAATTCTTGAAACGCTTGGTTCGATTCACCGGGCGGGTGCAGATATCATTATCACTTACCACGCTTTGGAGGCAGCCCCCTGGATTAACGGCCACTAATCCCAATTGCAAAAATCCCAAATTCAATCAGGCAATTCCATGCAACCAGGCCAACTTTTCGGTCCTTTCAAAATACTAAGCCCATTAGGCCAAGGAGCTATGGGTGTTGTTTATTTGGCGGAATACACCAAAAACGGCGCAAAAGTCGCTCTTAAACTAATTGCCCCCCATTTGGTTGGCACAAACCCCCAAGGCCTGGCGCGCTTTGAGCGCGAGGCGCAAATATTAAGACAACTCAATCATCCAAATATTGTCCGCCTTTATGGACACGGCAAGTCAGGTGCTACCCCCTACTACGCCATGGAGTTACTGCAGGGGGAGTCTATGGACAAGCTCCTGGCCAGGCGTGAAAGATTGTCCTGGCAGGAAGTTCTTGATTTTGGCATTCCACTTGCAGGTGCGTTGCAACATGCCCACGAGAGGGGGATTATCCACAGGGATCTCAAACCCAGCAACCTGATAGTGACCCCGGAAAATGTGATCAAGTTGACAGACTTTGGAATTGCCAAGGATTTGGACGAAATCCAGCTCACAAGCGCACATTGCGCCGTTGGCACCGCGGCCTATATGTCACCGGAACAGTGCAGGGCGCAAAAAGACATTGATCACCGTTCAGATCTCTATTCTCTTGGAATCGTCTTTTACGAATGGCTAACCGGGCAAAAACCATTCAGGTCAGATAATTCGGTGGAAATGTTCAGGCACCACCTGGAATCCAAAGCTCCCAGACCTTCCAAAATTGTTCCTGAAATTCCTGTTTGGCTGGACTCTTTGGTTGTGCAACTTCTGGAGAAAAAGCGTGAACTCCGGCCCAGGGACGCTTCCGCTGTTGCGGAAGCGCTTCAAAGGATCCAGGACAAAGTCACGACAATGCAAAGCGCAGGGGTGGAAGCCGCCACTTCTCCAAAAAAATTGAAAAAAGCCACGGCAGAGGAAAAGGAACTTGCACGCCTTGTACGAAACAAGGGAAAAACCTCAAAAAAGCCTGCGGGGCCCCCAATCCATCAAAGCGGGTGGTTTGTCGGATTGGCAGGCTTGGTTGTCATTGGACTTTCAGTAACAATTTTTTGGTCTGTGTTTTTTCGGGCTCCTTCCGCCGAATCCCTTGTTGAAAAGGCAACAACTTTGGTTGGCGAGGGATCCTCAGAATCAATCGCCGCGGCCTCGGAAGGTCCCGTTTCTGCCTGGAACCGCTATTACCCATCCCGAAATGATGAACTTTCAGAAAAAATGTCCCTCCTCAAAAAGAGAATTAGGCGTTTTGAGGGTGAAGAGCGATTGTTTCGATATTTGCGCCGTTTGGATAAAAAGGTCCAATTCGTTGCCGCAGATGGAGATGAAGAGCTTGCCTTTATTGGTGTGAAAAAAGAAGCCGATGGGCGTCCGGAAGAAGCAATCCCCAATTGGCAAACCCTGGTAAAAAAAGCTGTCTCTTATACACATCTGAC
>CAWUOD010000189.1:0-6164 GCA_963923115.1 uncultured Singulisphaera sp. | reverse complement strand
CGGGGATTTCCGAGTTAACAGCACTAAGGATTCGATGACCTGGCAGTTCTATGGTGGAACACTCGATCCCGCCAAGAGGACGCGCGAAAACATCGTTTTTTTCTTTTGCATGGATCCCAACAAATTGATGACCGTTAGTGATCCGGCTATCGACGCCCTGATCGCATCCATTCCGATACCCGCGACTTATCCCTACCGAATCAATGAGGAAGGGGTCATGGTCGAGGACAAAACCCTTAACCTCAATGACGGGCAAAAGAAGGATTTGGAGGAAGTTTCCCGGGCGATGCAAAAGGGAAAAATCACCTCCATGATGGATGGCCTCGATGAAATGCGACCCGAGGAGCTGGTCGCAATGAGAAAAGCGATCATTATTGCCCAGGGTGACAAACGGAAAGTGGTCATTGGTCGCGAAAGGCTCAAAGCGATCAACAAACAAATTGGGGAATCGTTCAAGTTGACGAGCCTGAACTACAAGGATATCGACCTCGAATTTGAAGTTGTCGGGGTGTTTCCCGATGGAAGGTATAACCAAAGCGCGGTTATGCACAGGGATTATCTCAATGGAGCCATGGACGATTACAACAGGCGCAATTCCGGCAAGCGTCACCCCATGTCGGACAAGAGCTTGAACCTTGTATGGATCCGTGTTCCCGACACGGCAAGTTTTCAGCGGGTTGAGGGGCAGATCGCCGTATCACCCAAGTTCCAATCCCCAGCGGTTAAATGCGAAACCGCGTCGTCGGGTGTGGCATCGTTTCTGGATGCCTATCGGGACCTGCTTTGGGGATTGCGGTGGATTCTTGTTCCTTTCATCCTTATTACCATGGCGCTCATAATCGCGGTTGCGATCAGCATCAGTGTCCGGGAACGGCGGAAGGAAATGGCGATCCTAAAAGTTCTTGGGTTTGCACCTAGTCAAATACTTATTGTAGTTTTGGGTGAGGCCATGATTGTTGGTGTAATGAGTGGTGTTCTGGGTTCATTCTCGACCTACTTCATGATCAATGACCTATTGGGTGGTGTGAAATTTCCCATCGCCTTTTTCCCCGCGTTCATGATTCCCCCGGAGGCTTTGCTTTGGGGGCCAGCGATTGGGGCAATCACAGCCCTTGGTGGTAGTATTTTTCCATCTCTGAACGCCTGCCGAATCAAGGTGTCTGAGGTTTTCGCCCGTATCTCCTAATTCAAGAAATCCCATGTTTCCATCAGAGTACATTTTTGCTGGTCTTGTCGCCTTTGTTTTGGTGATGGGTGTATTTGCCTGGTTGGCAAAGGTTCCAATCACCTATAACCTTCGCAACCTGATCGTTCGTTGGCAGGTCACCCTGATGATGGTGTTGGCTTTTGTGCTTCAGGTGGGTGTGCTGATTTTTATGTTTGCTTTTGTTAACGGAATGTACAAACTCACTGAAGAATCCGGCGTCCCGGGCAATGTGATCGTGCTTTCCGATGGTGCGACAGACGAGGTATTTAGCAACCTTGGTTATTCCGACACCTCTGATGTTGAGCGACATCCGGGTGTATTACAGTCCACAAATCCCAGTGATCCTGGTCCAATGGCCAGTTGGGAAGTCTATATTCTTGTCAATCAGCCGATTCCTGCCGAGCGTGTCAACGGAATGAAACTTGGCGGAGATTTCGTTGGGGATTCCATGAAACTTGAGACCGTCACATGGGGCGGTGTGTTTGCTTCTGGAAACCTGAAACCAGGGGATGAAATAACGAAATTTGACAACGCCGTTGTCTCCAGTCATGATGCATTTCAAAAACTTCTTGCTGGAAAATTGTCCGGAAAGGGCAACTTCGAGGTTAAGCGAAATGGCTCGGTTTTCCAGGCGGAATGCGATTTGGATAAAATTGCTCCCACGGGTTCCACCCGACGATTTTTGCAAGTTCGGGGAATAGACAATCCCACAAGGTCACTTGCAGTGCACAATCTGGAACTTCGGGAGGGTGGCAAAGTTTTTGGGGAGGCCGGAGTACGGGGGATCAAGCGCCCCGACGGAATCGACACCTCCGCTTGGGAGGTTATTTTGGGCGAAGGGATCGCGCGCACTTTGGCTTCGGATTTGAAAAAAACAACTCTTGAGCCTGGTGATGTTTTTACCGTTGCGGATCGTTCCTGGGTCGTCGCGGGGGTTATGAAATCGGCTGGTTCAACCTTCGATTCGGAAATATGGGCCAAAAGAACTTTGGTTGGTCCGCTTTTTGGTAAAAATTCCTACTCAACGGTTGTGTTACGGACGGCTGATGCCGAAGCAGCCAGTAGTGTGGCATCCGATTTGACCGCGACCTTCAAAAAAGCGGCGGTCCAGGCGACGCCTGAAAAGGAATACTTTGCCCGTCTGAATTCAACCAATCAGCAATTTTTAGTTTCCATTCTTTTTGTGGCATTTGTCGTGCTTATCGGTGGCAGCTTGGGGATGATGAACGCCATGTTCGCGGCGATTAGTTCCCGAATCAAGGACATTGGGGTTCTTAGGATTATTGGTTTCGCTCCATGGCAGGTGCTTTTCAGCTTTTTACTTGAGGCACTATTGCTTTCCCTCATAGGAGGCATCCTTGGGTGCGCCGCGGGAATGCTGGCAGACGGTTGGAGTGCCAACAGTATCGTGAGCGGTGGAGCTGGCGGTGGAAAAAGCGTGGTTCTAAAAATGACTGTCGATGGGCAGCTTCTGGTATTCGGTTTGTTATTTTCGTTGACTATTGGCCTGGTTGGGGGCTTGGTTCCTGCTTTTAGCGCCATGTTTATCAAGCCATTGGATGCCCTCAGGTGATTTGGCAATCCTTTTGGAATTTTGCCTCTTTCCATCCTTTCAAAACGGAAGGATGCAATGAAAATTAGCCCGAATGGGAAGATAATTCGAGGAACCTTTGGAGTAGGCTTGTCGCGGGTGGCCTTGCCAATCTAGCCGGGCTACCAAGAAAATCAGGGTTATTCCATGGACATACATCGACCCTCACACCCCATTTTGATCCGAGAGTGTGCAATCTGGCGAAAGTTTTTTGTCTTGATTCCAGGGGAATAAGTCTTTGCCGTTGACCGCCGATCGAGAAACTTGGCCCACTCAAATAGGCTTCCAGAACCCCCATTTTTTTGGTCTTCTCGGAGGGACCGGGCAACAAACCAGATTGTCTGTTTTCAGGTAAATGAGCAAAAGCAACCTGAATGGAACGATAATTTAATGCGGCCAGCTCCCGGAGAATTTTATCGAATACCTCCGACCGATCGTGAACTCCGGGAATCATCGGTTCCCATGCGGGTTTTGCGGTGAATCCCATCGCTTTATAAAACCTGAGAACCTCAATCCTTCCCGAAACCCGGGACCATTCATCCACCGCAGGGGCATAGCCAAGAAGGGGAATCAAAAATCTAATGCCCGAAGTCATGGGCCTGAGGCGTTCGGCTTCAGAGGCATTAATTACGGATTGGGTTTTCACGCAAACGGTAAAGCCCCACCTTAGAGTGGCCTTTAGTATTTGCAAAAATCGATGCCTTGTTTCCGGTTCCTCGGCCAGTATATCGCGGGACCATCCAAAAACCAACCTGGGTTTCGCGGCAAATTGGGACCGAAGCCATTCCAACCAATCATGGAGGTCCGGCAAGCCATCCGGAAAAGATACGCAAACAACAACCGAACCGGTTCCCGGCATGGGAACTGACTGAATGCAATCGGGAGCAGTTGATTTGTTTTGGTGGTCCCCGAAAGGCTTTTTGGGGATTGGGCAATGGGAATCAAAAAGGGGACCGAAGGATAGTTCAGAGGAAACTGCATTTCCCATGGTTCTTCTCCGAGGTTGAACCATCTTATGTTGCGTTTTCATTTGTAATCCAGCCAAAGGAAACGATTTTTTCCGTTTCTGCGATGCTTGCCCGGAAAAAATTCCAAACAAGCCAAGTATCGCAAAGGTCTCTACGGTGGGTTTCCCAATTGTGATTGAAAAATTTCAGAAAAAGGAAATTTAATAAATTGGGCAAGAAATAAGGGGAGTTCAGCTTAGGTTTCCAATCCTATCATACCTTGGTATTTGTTTCGCAGAAAATGAATAGCCCGGGGTTCGCATGGTGCTTCTGAATCGAATTGGTATCCAATCCAAGCTTGTCCTTCTTTTGCTTTTCGTGAGTTTGGGCTCAATTGGTGTAGTAGCCTGGATTTGTTACAGATCGGGCAGCAAGGCACTCGAGGACGCCATCACCAAGCACCTTCAAGGGATCCGCGTCTCCAAAACCAACAGTGTCAAGGCCCATCTGGAGGCTTTGCGCGACCAGGTTGTTGCCATATCCGACTCCCAGAAAGCTCTTGAAGCCATGCGGGCATTCAAGCAAAGTTTCGCCCAAATCAACGACCCAAAGAACGCAAAGGATTTTGGGGCAACGGAAGAAATGATTGCGAGTGTAAAGAACTTTTACGAAAACGATTTTATTCCCAAATTATCACAAAATATTGAGGCGGTGCCGAATTTGGAACAGTATCTTCCAAAAACAACAGCTGAAATTTATTTGCAGTACCATTATATTGCAAATAATAAATATAAATATTTGGATAAAGATAAGTTAAATGAAAACACGGAAGACAAATCACTTTATCGTGAAGCACATAAAAAATTTCACCCGTTTTTTAAAAGAGCAACGGAAATTTTTGGTTTTGAAGATATGATGTTGGTCGATTCTGAAAGTTTAGAAATTATATATACATTCCAAAAAACTGTTGAATTTGCTACAAATCTGGAAAATGGAACATTTGCCAATACCAATCTTGGTGAAAAAGCAAGAATGTTGAAAAAAACCAAAGACCGGGATGACTTCAAGCTTGCCGACATGGAGAGATATCGCCCCAATCTTGGAAAACCGATGGGGTTTGTTTTCAGCCCGATTTTTGATGGTCCGAAGATGATCGGGATTCTTGTCCTTCAGTTTCCCATCGACACCCTTAATGGAATTATGTCCGGCAATTTAAAATGGGAGGCGGAGGGTTTGGGAAAAACGGGGAAAACCTATCTCGTTGGACCTGATTTTACCCTTCGAACGCAGTCGCGATTTATGACCGAGAATCCCTCGGGTTTTATAAGTGAACTCAAGAAGCGGGGTGTGAATGCCAACACCATCCGAATGATCGACCATTTTCAAACGGTAACCCTTTTATTGGAAGCAAAAACGCCAAGTGTTCGGTTGGCATTGGAAGGATTGGAAGGCATTCACGAATCGGTGGATTATCGGGGAATTCCGGTATTAAGTGCCTACGGTCCGGTCGACATGGACAGTGTCCGTTGGGCGGTGATTGCTGAAATCAGCATTGAAGAGGCCTTTGCCCCAACGAGGGAATTGTTTAGACAGGTTGTCATCACGAGTGCTGGATTGGCAATTATTGTCACCATTATTGCTTTGCTATTTTCCCATATAATTTTAAGACCGATTCATAATCTTTACGAAGCCGCCAAACGCGTTGGAAAGGGTGATACCCAGGTGAAGGTCAAAATCACCTCGCGTGATGAATTCAGGGATTTGGCACTTGCGTTCAATCAGATGACCGAAAGTCTTATCGCCAAAAATCAGCAATTGGAGGATTTGGCCAAATCCAACCATGAACTGCTTTTGAATATTCTTCCCGCCTCGATTGCAAGTCTTCGAATGGAAGGCAAGGAAAGTGCTTCACAAGGATTCGAAGATGTCAGTGTGCTCTATGCGGAAATCGGAGGGCTGAATTCTGGAGGAAATTCCCAGGAGGAATTGTCATCCCTCTCGCATCTTTGCGAACTTGTTGTTTTGTTTGATGAGGTTGCCGAATCACTCGGGGTCGAAAAAGTAAAAACCGTAGGAGAATCGTATTTGGCGGTCTGTGGACTTTCCGTCAATCGTCCCGACCATCCAAGCCGGATGATTCAATTCGCCCAAAACCTTTGCAGAATTGTGAAAGCTTTCAACAATCAAAAAGGCTTGCACTTGACACTTTCCATCGGAGTGAATTCCGGTCCGGCGATTGGTGGCGTTGTGGGGAGGAGAAAATTCCTTTATGACTTGTGGGGGGACACCGTTCGATTGGCCAAGGGCCTCGGTGGGGCAGGAGGCAACCAGATTCTCGTTACAGAAATTGTCCATTCCAGGCTTAGGGAGATCTGTCTCTTATACACATCTGACGCTGCCGACGATACTCCTTGTGTAG
>CAWUOD010000188.1:0-6170 GCA_963923115.1 uncultured Singulisphaera sp. | reverse complement strand
CAAACCGATGACGGAAGAGTAATATTGGGCGATTCTCACGAATATGGAATCGACATAAGCCCATTTGACAAGGAATTGATTGATAAACTCATCCTTGATGAGTTACGCAAAGTAATTCACCTTCCCAATTGGGAAATAGCTGAACGGTGGCACGGAATATACGCCAAGTACCCAGGTGAATTCGCCTTTGAATCCCAACCCCTTCCCGGGATCCATGTTTCAACAGGAACCGGAGGCTCGGGTATGACAATGTCGATGGGAATCGCGGATCGATTTTGGAAATCTCATACCATTTAGGAAAAAAGTCCCATGGAAAATAACCAGATAAGACCGCAAATTAAAGCAGTAATATTGGACTGGGCCGGCACCACTATTGATTACGGGAGTCTTGCCCCTGTTAGCGTTTTCATGCAAGTATTTTCTCATTTTGGAATCACTATTACGGAGAAGGAAGCCAGAGGGCCGATGGGCAAGGCCAAAAGGGCCCATATCGGCGACATACTTTCCCTTCCCAGAATCTCTAACCTCTGGGAATCCATTAAAGGATCCATCCCAAACGACCATGATGTGCAAACCATCTATGAAACTTTTTTGCCCCTTCAAAAAAAAATACTAAAGGAATCCTCAAAGGTCATTCCGGGGATTCCCGAGGCCATTAGGTGGTGCCAGGATCGAGGATTGAGAATCGGTTCTACGACCGGATACACGCGGGAATTAATGGAAGTTGTGATACCCGAGGCAGCCCGAGGGGGGTACTCACCCGAGGTTGTGATTTGTTCCGACGAAGTAATTGAAGGGCGCCCAATGCCGTGGCTGAATTTCAGAGCAGCGGAAATGCTGGGGGGGTTCCCGATGGACCAAATTTTGGTGGTGGATGACACACCTTTGGGGATTTTAGCCGGGAAAAACGCTGGCTGCTATTCTGTTGCAGTTTCGAAAACAGGAAACGCAATTGGCCTACCCCAAAATGAGGTAGATAAACTGGATCCAGCTGAATTGAATACAAGAATTGCCGAAGTGACCCTGGAGTTCCAACAAAGCGGTGCCGATTTTGTAATTGACTCCGTGGCGAATTTACCATCCCTACTTGAAAATCATTTCGGATACTAGCGTTAGCACCAAATACTTGATAAATTCAAAAAACTCGACGGCAGCCCCTTGCGCCCCTAATTCTGATTCTTATAATAAGATTTCTTATTAATTAATCCAATAAGAGGGAGTTATTATGAAGTCTTTGCGCATTTTTTCGGTGTCATTCCTTTTTGGATTGGGAATCCTCGGATGTGAACAGCCCAAAGTAGAAGTGAAGAAAGATTCCGACCTTTCCAAAGTCATTGGAGGCGATTTTCAAAAACAAACCTCCGGAAGCTCGACTAAAATTGGTAGCAAAAGCAAGTAAATCTGCCCAATTTTTGTCCTAACCCGACTTAAACCAGCACCAAACAGCGCCCATGAGGGTGCTGTTTGGCACTGTAAAATTCGATTAAATCAGTCCACCACTCGAACTGTTGTCAAAGATGAAATTAATTTGTGATCATCCCATTTCCAAACAACTCTTTTGTCACGCGTAACCTCAAAAGCGTGAGCGCCTTTACCTTCCTGATTTCTAAGAAAATTTCCAACAACTATATTACCACTTGGCAAAACCTGGATGCTCGAAACCCAAGTGATATTTAGTTCAGGAGCATCCTCTGAACGGAATTCCCAAGCAATTTGTTTGCCGGGGGTTACCTCGATCACCCGTTTTTGGGTTCCGCAAGAAATAAGGGTATTACCATTGGAAAGCCTCTGGGCATCACCGGTATTTTCAACCCCCTTAAACTCCCAAACAAGGTTTCCATCCGGATCCACCTCACGAACCGCCCCCTCCCCCTCATGGGCAGCCAGAATATTTCCATTTTTCAACTTGTGAATATTCCGAACCTGCAAGTGGTAACCCTTTTCCGTGGTCGTCAATGGTGTGGTCCGAACCACAATTCCCCTGGAATTGACCTCGACCGCCTGGCACGGCCCCTGCTCAGCAATCAGCGTATTACCATTGGGCAATCTACTGCATCCAAGAACCTGGGGGCACTTACTAACATAGTTCCAGACCTCTTCCCCTTTTCTATTAACCTCCCTTACCCCGGTTGGTTTGCCGCCATATGCGTAAAGAATGTTTCCTCCGGGAAGAACCTCAAAAATAACAGATATACTTGGTGGCTTGTGTTCCCAAATCACCTTTCCAAATGCGTCGAGCTCAAGTAGTCTGTTCGGGCCTTTGCCATACTCGAAGAAAAGTATTTTGTGACGAATGGGATCAGTAGCCTGGGATGATCCAAAGAGACTATCCCCACCCGGCCTTTGGCCAAGAAAAATCGCGGATGCTGCACCCAAAGAATCCCGAAAAAACTTACGCCGCGACGAAAACATGTTGGTCTCCCGTAGATGAGGGAAAAGAATTGACCCATTAGATCTATCCTCAACCTATATTCTCCTTGGCAAAAGGCAAAATTCTGTTTTCTTTCTTACTTACAAAAAAGCTAATCGAAAAAAAATATTTTGACGAAGTACCCAACCCGAAACAGAAATATTTTTTAAATAAAAAAAGCTTTTTGACTTTTCAGCCAAAAAGCTATTTGGTCCAGTCGGAGCGAGAGGATTTGAACCTCCAACCTCTTGCACCCCAAGCAAGCGCGCTATCCAGGTTGCGCCACGCCCCGATCGGTATTCTCAAAGTATCGGCATTCCTGTTGGGAAGTCAAGAATTGATCCAAGGAATCTGACAGATCAATAAAAAACCCGGGAAATTACTGTTTCCAGGTTGATACACGCCAGGAATTTATGGAAAATAATGTTTCCCACCTTTACAACCCAATCCCCTTTCGTTGAAAGCCTGCCTAGGTTTAAAATTAAGGCCAAATTGGCAGCAGGATTCTCCCCAATGAAAAACCGAATCGGATTATCGGCACGAATTCCCGGTTTACCATTTCTGTTGCTAGCACTATGTCCACTTGCGGTTTGGGGCCAACCGGCTGATCCGGGAACGCCATACCCAAGGATCCTGAGAACTTTACCCGCCGGGGCAACAATTGGGATCACCAATACGATTGTTCTCCACGGAATCGATTTGGAATCCCCCAAGGAAATCCTGACGACTCATACAGGTATTAAGGCCAAAATCGTTCCGGATGAGGCACAAAAAAAGGATCCCAAGTCAGCCCCAAACCCAAATCCTAAAATCGAACTAACAATAGACGCTTCTGTGCCACCCGGAATGCATGGCATTCGTTTGATTAATGCTTGGGGCACAAGCAATCTTTGGCTATTGCCTGTTCATTCACTTCCCCAAGGCATTGAAAAAGAACCGAACAACGACATTAATGAAGCTAACCCCGTCCCATGGAAATCCTGGATAACGGGGGCCATCACCAGTGGAACCGATGTCGACTTTTTTTCAGTAGAGGCTCCCGCTAACAGTCCCATGGTCATTTTTTGCCAGGTGGAGGCAATCCGCTCCGGAGCCCAACCCAGAATTGAATTAATTAACCCCGCTGGAAAACCGGTTCGAATGAACCATAGCCACAAGGGCGATGATGCACTGATTTGCTTTCATAACTCTGTTCCTGGCAAGTACCTGGTTCGGGTAAGCGAATTGGCATACAACCGTGGTGGCGAGACTGCTCAATATCAACTTTACGTCGGCCCCGGTCCCTGGATTGAATCCGCAACACCCCTGTCCGTTGGGAAATCAAAAATCCAAACCATGACTTTTACCGGATTTGGGCTGTCCCCATCGAAATCCTCCCCAAACCCGGGGATTGACACCATTTCAATCCAAACCCAGCCGGCTCAGTACAAACCTCTAACCTTTTTCGGAAGACCCGAAAGAATTCCAAACGGAGGTTTTTTTTCACTCGAACCTAATTTCTCAACAGGATCCCCGGTAGAACCCATCCTGATGGAGTCTACTGAACTTGTACCGATAAGTGAAAAGGAACCAAACAACACGGCCGAAAGGACTCAAATGGTTCCTTTTGGTGCGGATATAACAGGCAGGATAGATCAGCCTGGTGATGTCGATTACTTTCAATTTTTTGCCAAAAAAGGACAAAAAGTAGCTGTAGAACTTTTGCCAATTCAAGGAGGGAAATTCCAACAGGGGCACCTCCGCATCTTACCTTTATTTGGAAATAAGCAGACTTTGGCTTCAACCGAAGATGACAACAAGCTTTCCTATCCAAAATTTTTTCAAAGAGGCCTGGATGTCTCGCTCGATCACACAATTCCTGAGGATGGACAGTACGCGATTGCGGTCGCAAGTCGCGTTTCAACATCAATTTACGGTCCAAACACTGGGTACCGCTTGAGAATACAGGAATCGAAACCCAAAATACAGATTTATGCACTGTCCCCTTTGGTTCAAAATCCGGGTGATATCCAAATTTCCAAAGGCGGCTCCGCGGCGGTTTTGATTTATCTTCAGCGTCTCAACGGATTCACTGGAGAGGTTAAAGTTGTTCCAGAGAAATTACCCCAAGGAGTGAAGGCCGAACCATTAGTTTTGCAGCCTGGAATTCAATCGGGAAATCTATTATTGACAGCAGATGAAAACGCTCCAGAAGGGCAAGGCCCCATTCGACTAATTGCGGAAACAAGTCTTGGAAAAGCCCTTCCCTTATTCCTGACGATGCGAACTGCGGTTCCGTCGGCTGCAATTACCCTTCCTTACCTATCTGTTGAGGGAGAAATGATGATCTCTGTACGCGGACAGGCTCCTTTCCTTCTCAAGGGTTCAATTGATAAACCCGCCATAAAATTGGGTGATAAAGGCGAATTCAGGGCCGAAGTTGTTCGAAAAACATCTGATAAAACCGTGATTACTGTCCAAGGCCTTGAAAGCCCGGGAAACCTTTTGGGCAATGCTCCACAAAACATCAACGCAGACAAAATTGACATAAAATTACCGGTCACAGTACCGGAAAGTACACCACTGGGCACCTACTTATTAACAGTTCGTGGTCAATCACCGATCCCTTTTTCCAAAGATCCAGCCGCGAAACAAAAACCCCCTGTTAACACCGTTTGCTGGTCAAATACGGTGGCCGTTGAAGTGATGCCGAAAGATTTGGGAACCGCCCAGGTAGTTCAAACTGGTGAACCTCTGAAATCGGGGAAAACAGGAAAATTAACAGTCAAGTTTGCACGACGTGATGGTTTTGCGGGAGAGGTAAAAATAACCCTTTTGGAAAAGGGTGATGGAAAAATCAAAATTGCCTCTGGTACCATTCCGACTGGCAAAGATTCCACAGAATTAAATGTGGAAATCCCGCCAGATGTCCAACCAGGCGCTAAAAGCAACCTTTCCCTTCAGGCCGAAGGCGCCTGGAAGGGAAAATATTCCCTAAGCCAAAAGATCCCCCTAAACCTGAACATTGCAAAGTGAGGATGAGAGCCATGTTAAGCACAATTCTGCTGGTAGGCCCGCTGGTTTTGGGACAGGGTGGGGAAGGAAAAAAAAAGGATCTCCCTCCCATAGAAGTTGTCAAAATTGACCAAAAAGGGCCCGTCGATTTCAATAAGCAGGTCTGGCCAATTCTTGAAGCCAAATGTGCGTTCTGCCACTCGGGAAATGTCAAGGAGGGCCAGTACGATATCGCAACCCCCGAAGCACTGGTTAAGGGGGGCAAGCGGGGAGTTGCCTTGGTACCGGGAAAGCCGGATGAAAGCAATCTTTTCACCATGTCCGCCAGAACAAAAAAACCATTTATGCCTCTTAAATCCGAGGAGCCTTTTACCCCCAATGAATTGGCGCTCGTTCGACTTTGGATTGAACAAGGGGCCAAAATGCCGGTTGAGATGAGGCAAAAACCAAAAATCGTCATTAGCGCGCCACCCAAACTTGTCCAACCCATTCACGGAGTGGCTATCTCTACCGACAAAAAAACCGTATTTGCTGCGGTGGCAAATCGTATTGTTGAGGTCGACTCCAAGGATGGAAAGATACTTCGGTCGCTCTCTGATGAATCCCTACCTAAGGAAAAAGATCCTCTCAAAAACTTGGCGCACCTCTCCCTTGTCGAATCCATAGCCCTTAGTCCTGATGGCGGAATTCTGGCCACGGGCGCTTTTCAGGAAGTGGTATTGTGGGATGTAAAAACAGGCAAAATCAAACACCGCTTAAAGGATTT